>JAGHSG010000010.1 GCA_018066005.1 Bacteroidales bacterium
GGTCCTGTCTATGCCTCGCAAGTGAATATGATGCAAGAGTGGGCTTACGCACACGAGGTGCGCACCTTATTGCCGTTTGCTTCGGATATACCCGGCATGGACTACAACCCGTATGTGATGCAGTTCAACCCGTCTGTGGAGATTGAAGCACAAGCTATGGCTTCACGTTTGGCTACCCGCCAAGAGGATATTCGCTGCATCTTTGTGACAGCGCCGGAGAACGATATACCGGAGAGCGTACTGAAATTGCAAAATGCCCTTTTAGCTCAACAAATGGAGTGCGTCTATACGACGGTAAACGCTATCTTGAATGATTCGCTGGGGGCTGTGATGTCTGACACCAAGGAGAACATCCTGTTGATGAATACCGAGCGTTATGCCAATATGCGGACTGTCATGCCCCAACTGGCACGCGCCGCGCAAGGAAAACGTCTAACGCTTATCACACGTTATTCGTGGCAGGATGAACCGATTATATTGCCACAAGTGTTCTCTACCGTCTTCCGTAAATTGGAAGATATAGATGACGTGTGGTATGATGTGGAGTTCCGCCGTTTCTATGCGACCGAACGCCAGTCAGGACGCCCATGTTATGACTTATTAGGTTATGATTTGATGACATACGTGCTGGAATCGCTTCAGCAGATACACGGAACAGAGGATGAACAGGCATTAAATAATATACTGTGCCGTCCGTTCAAGGGATTGCAATCGGATATTCATTTCCAAAAAGTGAATGAGGAGGGCGGCTATCAGAATCATGATATACATGTTATTTCCCGCGAATGAGAAAAACAATCGTCATATTAGTATTGGTTTTAACCACCGGATGGGCAGCGGCTCAACCGCGTTTGCGGCAGCCTGAGATGTACATCGGTCTGCACGGTGGTGCCTTATTCTCCATGACCCTGTTTACACCGGATGTGCCGGGTACTAAACAAGTACTGAACACGGCATTGGCTAGTGGACAGGGTGGACTTGTTTTTCGCTATGCGGGACATAAATGCTGTGGCCTGCAGGTGGAACTCAACTATATGCAACGCGGTTGGCGCGAAAATACCGGCGTAGAAGATTCGTTGGCATCGGACGTACATTATACCCGTCGGCTGAACTATATCGAAGTTCCTTTTATGGCACATATCTTCTTCGGCAAGAAAATGGTGCGTGGCTTCTTCAATGTAGGACCGCAAATTGGATATTGTTTCAGCGAACAGTCTTCGGGAACCAAGCACCCCGATCCCGTCAAACAGGAGCAATATAAACCGCTTGACCATAAATTTGATTGGGGACTGGTCGGGTGTTTAGGTATGTTGGTTCGCACGCATAATGTAGGCGTGTTCCAATTGGAAGCCCGGTTCTGCTACAGTTTCGGAGATTATTTCAAAAATACCAAAACGGATTATTTCTCTAAATCTAACCCGATATGTTTGAGTTTTAATGTGGGGTATTTATGGGAAATAAAACCGAAAAAGAAAAATAAATAATAGATATGGCAAAAATTATTGCATTAGCAAATCAAAAAGGTGGTGTAGGAAAAACCACAACCGCTATCAATTTATCAGCAGCGTTGGCCAAGGCAGGTAAACGTGTCCTCCTCGTAGATGCCGACCCGCAAGCCAATGCTTCGTCCGGACTTGGTGTGGAAATACGCGACTTGAAAAAGACGATATACGAGTGTCTTGTCAATCAAATAGACCCGCACGAGGCCATTATTCAAACAGCTGTGAAGAATCTGTCGATTATTCCCAGTCATATCGACTTGGTCGGTGCTGAAATAGAAATGCTCAATTTGGATAACCGTGAGTATTTGATGAAAAATATCCTCTCGGCTCTTCGTGGCGAGTATGACTATATATTGATAGACTGCTCTCCCTCACTCGGTTTAATAACCGTCAACGCCCTTACGGCAAGCGACGCGGTGATTATACCCGTTCAGTGTGAGTTCTTCGCTCTGGAAGGTATAGCCAAATTATTATCTACCATCAAGATTATTAAACAAAACCTGAATCCGAGTTTGCAAATTGACGGTTTCCTATTGACTATGTACGATAACCGCTTGCGTCTGTCTGCACAGGTATATGACGAAGTGAAACGCCATTTCGGCGATTTAGTCTTTAATACGGTCATCCCGCGTAATGTGCGCTTGAGCGAAGCCCCCAGCCACGGATTATGTGTATTGGACTACGATGCATCTTCCAAAGGTGCCAAATGTTATACTAACCTTGCTAAAGAAATACTGAAAAGATGAAAAAAGTAACAGGTTTAGGGCGTGGATTAGACGCGCTGATAGATACCCATATAACAACCAGCGGTTCCAGTTCTATCAACGAAGTGGAATTGGATAAGATAGTAGCCAACCCCAATCAGCCACGTCGCAATTTCGATGAAGAGGCGCTGACTGAATTGAGCAATTCGATACGCGAACACGGGGTTATCTCTCCGATTACCTTGCGCAAGAATGATGACGGCACGTACATGATTATCGTGGGTGAGCGCCGTTTCCGCGCTTCCAAGATGGCAGGTTTGCATACCATCCCTGCTTATGTACGTTCTGCCGAAGATGAGCAGGTGATGGAGTGGGCGTTGATTGAGAATATTCAACGTGAAGACTTGGATGCTATCGAGATAGCACTCGCTTACCAACGTCTTATGGACGAGTACGAATTGACGCAAGAGAAAATGTCCGAAAGGGTAGGCAAAAAGCGTGCTACCGTGGCTAATTATCTGCGTTTGCTCAAACTGCCGGCTGAGATACAGATTGGTATTAAGGAGAAAAAATTGGATATGGGACACGCCCGTGCTATCTTGGGATGTGCTTCTACAGAACAACAACTGAATATATACCATCGCATCCTGAACGAAGGTTTGAGTGTCCGTAAGGTGGAAGAAATGGTGACGGATAATAAGTTAACCAAGAAAACTACGACTCCTAAAACATCTCCATTCCGTGTTCAGCAACGTCAGTTAGAGCAGCGATTAGGGACGAAAGTGAAGATATCCGATCATCATCTGACTATTTCTTTTGAGACAGAAGAGCAGTTGTATCAAATTATCGCTCGTATCCGTTGAAAAAAATAATTTATATATTACTCTTGCTTCTTCTTTGTCCGCTGACATCTTACGCAAAGAAGAATAAAAAAGCCGTTCAGGGGGATTCGGTACAAGTTATGGTTGTAACGAACGAGAACCTGCCTATTCGTGAAGGTGTGCGTGATACCTTGATTGTGGTAGATAACCCCGAAGAGGTTATTATTGGTGACACCATCTCGCCCATGCCGGAAGTAACTTGGGATGACGGATGGCGTCCCAATCCGGGTAAGGCCGTGTGGATGGGAGCCTTATTCCCCGGATTAGGGCAGATATACAACCGCAGTTATTGGAAACTACCTATCTTATACGGAGGACTGATGGGTTGTGCCTATGCTATCATGTGGAATGGTAATGTGTACGACGACTATAAGCGGGCTTACACGGATATCCTTATGGATGAAGTGCTGTCAACCGACCCCAAACGCTCCTATAACGCCATCCTGCCCAAAGGTTATACCATTGAGATGATGGGAGGACGGGAAACCTATACCAACACGCTTAAAAACAAACAGAATCTATATCGCCGTTATCGTGACTTGGGTATTGTGGCTGCTGCGGCTGTGTATGCGTTGTCATTGATAGATGCATTTGTGGATGCCCAATTGTTTGACTTTGATATATCTCCCGATTTGAGCATGAATGTCTCTCCGCAGATTTATAACGATTATATTCATCATCAGCGTGCTGCTGAGGTGCGTTTAGCCATCACGTTCAAATGAGCAAGCGTCTCCTTGTTATATTATTGTGCGCTTGCGCATTATGCGTGCCCACGCGCGCGGAGGATTTGGACTCGCTATACAAAGCACGTCTTCAAGAATTGCCCTTTGAAATAGAAGTGCCCTATCATCCGGTAGTAGGAACGTACATCAACCGCTATTTGAAAAATGCCACACAAACGGGGCGTCTTATGGCGCGTGCCGACTATTATTTCCCACTCTTCTGGGATATATTAGGTAAGTATAACCTTCCGTACGAATTGTGTTATCTACCCATTATCGAATCGGCTCTTAACCCTTCGGCTCGTTCGCCTATGGGGGCAGCGGGGTTGTGGCAGTTTATGCCTGCAACCGGTAAACTGTACGGATTGGAGGTTAATTCGTTGATTGATGAACGTATGGACCCTGTGTGCTCCACCGAGGCGGCGTGTGCTTTCTTGCAGAATCTATATAAGACTTTTCAAGATTGGAATTTGGTCATTGCTGCGTATAACTGCGGACCGGGAAACGTAACCAAAGCCATCGCCCGCAGTGGCGGGAAAAAGGATTTTTGGGCTATCTATCCTTACCTCCCTAATGAAACACGTAACTATATGCCGATTTATATTGCCGCGTGTTACGTGTTGAACTATGCCGACTTGCATGACGTCTGCCCCGATTCAGTGTGGCTGTACCCGCAAACGGATACGTTGATGGTGCATGACCGTATGCACCTGTCGCAAGTCTCAGAGATAATAGGAATAGGTCTGGATACCTTGCGGCAACTCAATCCCCAATATGCCCGAGACATCATCCCGGGTGGTAAAAACTACACTCTCTGCCTTCCGTCCGAATATATAACAACATATATAGAACAGCAAGATACCATCCTTCGGCACAAAGCGGATGAATTAATCAATAACCGCCGAGCCGAGATTGAACATCTGCGCACACAAAACGC
The DNA here is from genome assembly GCA_018066005.1 of Bacteroidales bacterium. Classification (GTDB taxonomy): domain Bacteria; phylum Bacteroidota; class Bacteroidia; order Bacteroidales; family Paludibacteraceae; genus Colicola. Next base: position 4,747 of record JAGHSG010000010.1, read on the forward strand.
AGGAGGTACGTACACGCAAGGTGGCAAGACTTACTACAAAGTCAAAAAAGGCGACACGCTCAGCGGTATAGGCAAACGATACCACGTGACAGTCAAGCAGTTAAAGGCGTGGAACGGACTGCATTCGGACAACCTGTCTATAGGACAAAAACTTAGAATAAGCAAGTAATGGAACCGCATAAAGACTTTTTTACTATTCGTGAGGTGGAGAAAGAAACAGGTCTTCCCTTGTCCACGTTGCGTTATTGGGAGGAGCAGTTTGACCAACTCAACCCGCGTAAGGATGGGCATGGCGACCGCTTCTATACCGAGCAGGACATTGCTTTTATCAAGCAGGTCAAGTTCATTCGTGACGAGATGCAGATAACACGTATCCCTGCCATCAAGAAGGTCCTTGCATCCGACAAACATACGGATGCACGCCAACGTGCTACCGAAATTTTGATGCGCCTCCGCCAACAATTAGTAGATTTAAGAGCAAATATATGAAAAACTTTGATTGGAAAAAATTAGTGCCCTATGTAGTGGCAATTGTTGTGTTTGTAGCAATAGCACTTATTTATTGCTCCCCTTTGTTAGACGGCAAGGTATTGCAAGCCGGTGATGTGAAGAATTGGGAAGGTGCTGCACAAGAAGCCCGTGAGTTTTACGATAAAGAGGGGTATAGCCCTTGGTGGACCAATTCAATGTTTGGTGGTATGCCAACCTATCAGATTACCGGAAACTTGCCCTCTGGTCTTATTCGTGCTCATGTTGAACATATCTCGCATTTTGGCTTTTTTGAAGATTTCAACGCCATCGGCATCATTGCTGCTTATTTCTTTGGTTTCTTCCTAATGTTGCTATGTTTTGGGGTTAATCCGTGGTTGAGTTTAGTGGGCGGATTGGCAATAGGCTTGTCATCATATTTTTTCCTTATTATCCCTGCCGGACACATTACAAAAGCCGTCGGATTGGGATTCTTGGCACCTATGATAGGTGGGTTTTATGCCATTTTCCGAAAGAAATATTGGCTCGGTACACCATTGATAACACTATATGGCATTTTGGGTATTACCATGCACCCACAAATGACCTATTATGTCTGTATGTTATTGGGAATCATGGCGATAGCCGAATTATATATCCACATCGCTGAGAAACGTTGGAAGGATTTAGGAATAGGTGTAGGCATACTCGTCATCTGTGGCTTGCTTATCTTTGGCACCAAAATCAGTTGGTTGCAGTTGAATCAGAGTTATCTCAAGGAAACCATGCGTGGCGGACATAGCGAACTGACGCAACCCGATGTGGATAAGTCCAAGCCTGCCGGTTTAGACATAGACTACGCTACGGCGTGGAGTTATGGCAAAGCAGAGACTTTGACTTTCCTCATTCCTAATTTTATGGGTGGTGCCAGTGGCTATAATGTGGGGGATAAGTCTGTCCTGTATGAGGAGTTGGTCAAAGCCCGTGTACCGCGTGGCTCTGCCAAGCAGTTCTGCCAACAGGCACCTACTTATTGGGGAGAGAAGGCGTTTACATCAGGACCTGTTTATATGGGTGCTATTATTTGTTTCCTGTTTGTCTTAGGTCTGATTATTGTGCCGGGATCATATAAGTGGGCGCTTCTTATCGCCACTATTTTCTCCGTCTTGCTGGCTTGGGGACGCAATTTTATGCCGTTCACGCAGTTCTTCTATGACTATTTCCCCATGTACAACAAGTTCCGCGCCGTTGAATCTATCCTTGTGGTAGCAGAAATAACCATCCCTCTGTTGGGCTTCTTGGCTCTGCAACAACTTACCTCTTCCCCTATAAGGGGAAGTCGGAAGGAGGCTCGTCCTATTCTCGTTGCTGCTGCCATAACGGCAGGCATCTGTCTTTTCTTTGCCCTCTTTGGCGGTATAATGGACTTTACCAGTTCGTATGATGCACAATGGAAAAACCAGGTGGGCGATATGTATGACCTTATTTTGGATCAGCGTGCCGCTATGTTGAAAGCCGACGCTTGGCGCTCGTTTGTCTTTATCGCCTTGGCTGCCGTTGTGCTGTGGCTCTACACGGCAGATAAACTCAAGAAAGGATATGTTTATGCCTTATTGGGTGTACTTGTTTTGGCGGACATGGTGCCGGTAGATCGTCGTTTCTTTAATAGCGATAACTTCGTTAGCAAGAAAGATGATAATCGTTACTTTGCTATGCAACCATGGGAGGAGCAGATTCTGCAAGACAAGTCGTTAGATTACCGCGTGCTCAATGTGGCAGCGAACACATTTAACGATTCGCGTACGTCCTACCGCCTTAAATCTATTGGTGGCTATTCGGCTGCCAAACTGCGTCGTTATCAAGACTTGATTGATGCACATATCAGCCGTAATAACTGGAATGTGCTTAATATGCTCAATACCAAGTATATCATCACCCGTGACGGCGTGTATCCCAACCCGCAGGCGTTTGGTAATGCGTGGTTTGTAGATTCGCTTTTGTGCGTCAATACCCCTGATGCCGAGTCTGAAGCGCTCAATACGCTTGACCTACGTCATGTGGCAGTAATGGATACTACCTTTGCTCCGAACCTGTCTTTATTGGAATCTCATAGGAACCTTATAGGAACCTCATGGGAATCTCATCCTGACATAACCCTGTTATCGTATGCTCCCAATAAACTCGTTTATGAGGCACAAACGCCGGTTGAGCAAGTGGCTGTTTTCTCGGAAATATACTATCCGCATGATTGGCATTTATACATAGACGGCGAAGAATCTCCCATCTATCGTGTCAACTACACGCTGCGTGCCGCCCTCATACCACAAGGAAAGCACAAACTCGTTATGGAATTCGTGCCTGCAGCTCTCAAAACGGATAAGTGGTGTATGGCTATCTTAATTGTAGCTATTGTGCTAAGTTTAGCAGCCCTTTGCTTACATTTGTTCGGAAAGAAATCAACTTGTTGCCCTTCTGTGGCTGAAAGCAAATAAGGTATCGAAGCCAAAGCACCAACGTGCCGCCCCATTTGACGGCTTCTAAAAACAGACGCTTGCTGTATTCCGTTTTGGAAACGGCGAGCGTTCTTTGTCGCTCACTAATACCGATTTGTGTAGTCAAACGATTAAAATAATTTTCTTCCAGTTTATATGCAGGAATGGAGTGGTGCAGAATGGGCCAAGGCAAATATAGCACCTGCATCCCTAACCGATGCATTTTAGCGAATATATCTTTTTCTTCGCTTCCCATCAGAT
>JAGHSG010000009.1 GCA_018066005.1 Bacteroidales bacterium
GAGGATTTCAACGGCTACGACTCGTATTTCAATGGCAACGAAGACGGAGACGCTATCTGCTATCTGACCCTCGCCAATAAACTCATTCACGAGTTCAAACCCTGGGCCATCACCATCGCCGAAGACATATCCGGCATGCCGGGACTGGCACAGCCGATGGAAGACGGCGGTATAGGTTTTGACTACCGTCTTGCTATGGGCATCCCTGATTTCTGGATTAAATATATCAAGGAAGTCAAAGACGAAGACTGGAAAGCCGGACACATCTACTACGAGATGACTAACCGCCGTATGGACGAGAAGACCATCTCCTACGCCGAGAGTCACGACCAAGCACTCGTGGGCGACAAGACGATTATTTTCCGTCTGATTGATGCCGACATGTACTGGCATTTTGAACACGGACACTCCACCTATATGGTAGATAGAGGTATCGCTTTGCACAAGATGATTCGGTTGGCTACCGCCTCCACTATCAACGGCGGTTACCTGACCTTTATGGGTAATGAGTTCGGTCATCCGGAATGGATTGACTTCCCGCGTGAGGGGAATGGCTGGAGTTATAAATATGCTCGCCGGCAGTGGAGTTTAGTAGATAATCCCAATTACTACTTCGCCGACCTGAACCGCTTTGACAAAGCTATGGTTTCCTTGCTGAAAGACAAGTTGCAACCCGTCCGCGACAAATACGGCGTGCATCTCCCATTTGATGAAAAACTGTGGGATAACGAAGGTGACCAGGTAGTGGCTTACCGCCGTGGCAAACTGGTGTTTGTCTTCAACTGGAACGGACAAAAATCCTTCTCCGATTATGGCATTTTGACCAAAGAAGGCAAATATAAAGTCGTTCTGAACACGGATAGCACGATTTTTGCAGGGTTTGGATTGAGTGATGACAGTGTGGAACACTTCACTATGCCTGACAATCTGTACAAAAAGCAGAAGAAAGGTTGGTTGAAACTATATTTACCTGCTCGTTCGGCAGTAGTACTCGAGCAGATTAATTAATAAACTACTGAGATTAATTAACTAAAAAAATCAAAACAATGCGAGTTATTATCGAAAAAGACTACGACTTGATGTCTAAATGGGCAGCCAATTACGTAGCAAAAAAAATCAACGCTTTCCAACCTAAGGAGAGCAATCCATTCGTTTTAGGTCTCCCGACAGGGTCGAGTCCTTTGGGCATGTATCGGGAACTGATCAAACTGAACCAAAGCGGAAAAGTTAGTTTCCGAAATGTAGTAACCTTCAATATGGACGAGTATGTAGGTTTACCCGAAGAACACCCCGAGAGTTATCACAGTTTTATGTGGAATAATTTCTTCTCGCATATTGACATCAAGAAAGAAAATGTCAATATCCTGAACGGCAACGCAGCCGATTTGGAGGCAGAATGCGCCCGCTACGAGGAGAAAATCAAGAACTACGGCGGCATAGACCTATTCCTTGGCGGCATCGGTCCTGACGGACATATTGCCTTTAACGAGCCGGGCAGTTCACTCACCAGTCGGACACGCAAAAAAGAACTGACTACCGACACCATTATTGCTAATAGCCGTTTCTTTGACAACGATGTCAATAAAGTGCCCAAAACGGCTTTAACCGTAGGTGTAGGTACTGTCATGGATGCCAAGGAAGTGCTTATTTTGGTTAATGGCCACAACAAAGCACGCGCCCTACTGCATGTTATTGAGAAACCTATCTCGCACATGTGGACGGTTAGCGCCTTGCAGATGCACCAACACGGTATTATCGTCTGCGACGACCTTGCTTGCGATGAACTCAAAGTAGGTACCTACCGTTATTTCAAAGACATTGAGAAGAACAATCTGAATCCTGACACGCTGCTTTGAAATTCTACATTGAAACATACGGATGTCAGATGAACGTAGCAGATTCGGAAGTGGTGGCTGCTATTATGCAGACCACCCAAGCCGAACTGACAGAGTGTATTGAGGAGGCGGACATCGTCATCCTCAATACATGTTCTATACGCGACAAAGCCGAACAAACAGTCCTTCATCGTCTTGAGGAAATTAGAGCCTTAATCAACAAAGCGAAAGCGCAACAAGGTCGAAGACCCCAACAATGCATCATCGGTGTCATCGGCTGCATGGCGGAGCGGATGGGCGAAGAGTTAATTAACAAGTGGAAAGTGGATTTTGTAGCTGGACCGGATGCCTATTTGGACATTCCTAATCTGTTAGGTCAAGCGTTACAGGGACATAAAGCCATCAACGTTGAACTATCCACAACCGAGACTTATCGGGACATCATCCCGGCACGAATAGGAAAGAGTATATCGGGCTTTGTCAGCATCATGCGCGGATGCAATAATTTCTGTTCCTACTGTGTGGTACCTTATACCCGGGGACGGGAACGCAGCCGCGATGTAGAGAGTATTCTTGCAGAAGTCAAAGACCTGCAAGCCAAAGGGTATAAGGAAGTTACGCTACTTGGGCAGAATGTCAATTCGTACCACTTTGTTTCGGTTGACGATGCACAAGGCACAATGCACGATGTAGATTTTCCTCAACTGCTCGAGTTAGTAGCCGACGCCGTACCTGATATGCGGGTGCGTTTTACGACGTCGCACCCCAAAGATATGTCCGACAAGACGCTGGAAGCCATCAGTCGGCATAAGAACTTATGCAAGTTCATTCACCTGCCTGTGCAAAGTGGCAGTAACCGCATCTTGGATATTATGAACCGCAAGTACACCCGTGAGTGGTATTTGGACCGTATTGCCGCCATCCGGCGAATCTTGCCCGAAGCCACTATAGGAACGGATGTTTTTTGCGGATTCCATAGCGAGACACTGGAAGACCATGCACAAACGTTGTCGCTGATGCGTGAGGTGGGTTTTGATACAGCCTTTATGTTTAAATATTCGGAACGCCCGGGCACGCGCGCGAGCAAAGTCTATCCGGATAATATCCCCGAAGAAGAAAAAGTGCGCCGTTTGAACGAGATTATAGCCCTGCAAAACGAACTGTCACTTGCCAGCAACCAACGCGAAATAGGCAAGACGGTAGAGGTACTGGTTGAGGGTTATAGCAAACGCAGCCATGACGATATGTACGGACGTACAGGCACCTATAAAACGGTTGTCTTCCCCCGTGCCGGCCGCCATATAGGCGAATTTGTCAACGTGCGTATTCTGGAAGCATCAGCAGCCACGTTGAAAGGTGAAATAGTAGAATAATTCTATGCTGATGTAAGTGGGATTTACAGCCACTTTTTCCACTTGAAAATACCCAAGACGGCCAAGGTGAAGATGAGCATCAGGCCAATAGAGAACAGATAACCGTGTTCCCAATGCAGTTCGGGCATGAAATCAAAGTTCATGCCGTACATGCTGGCTATCAACGTAGGCGGCAGGAAAATAACATTCACCACCGTAAAAATCTTAATAATCTTGTTCTGCTCAATATTAACCAGACCAAGGAAGGTATCCTGCAGGTAGTCCAGACGGTCAAAACCAAATCGCGTATAATCAAACAGCGAATTGATATCCTTAATAATCATCGTCAGACGCGGTTGCAGTTCCTGCGGGAAGAAATCACATTTGAGGAAGTTGCTGATTACGCGTTGTTTATCCATGATGTTCTGACGGATAAGGGTAACTTTTTCCTGCAAGTCCTTAATCTGAATCAGTACTTCTTCATCCACATGATCGGATGCGTTAATCTCGGTACTCAACGTAGTAATCAGATCGGTCGTGTCCTCAATCAAGTCAGCGTCCTTCTCCACTCGCGTCTCCATCAACGCTACCAGCACATGAAAACCGGTCGGGAACGACCGGGCAGCCACCTGCATTTTTTTGACTGTATCCACAAACGACTGCAACTCCACATCACGCGAAGTCACCAGAATACCGTTTTTTAGCACGAAGTTGACGGGCTCAATCTCGAAATTATCTTTTAAGAAGTTGGAGTTGGCAACAATGGAATCATCCGTCTGAATATAACGAGATGACATCTCAATCTCTTCCATCTCTTCATCTTCCTGAATATCAATCTTTAAGAAGCCTTCTAATGTGTCCTCGGTTTTGTCCGAAACATCCAACAAATCAATCCAGACAATATCTTTCTTGTCCAGTTCCTTCAAGGCATTAATGGTCTTGGCAATTTTTATTTTGTCGTTATCACGATAATAAATTCTTAATTCTGACATAACTTTCTCAAATTTTGAATTTTGAATTTTGAATTATGAGTGTTAACTCAATAAATTCTTCTACACTCAGCTGTTCGGGTCGGCGCGTAAATATATTCTCTTCGAGGATAGGATTTCCTTTTCCTGCCAGCTGTTGAAGAGAATTGCGCATCTGCTTTCGGCGTTGATTAAAAGCAGTCTTGACCACTGTTTTGAACAACTGTTCATCACATCCCAAGGTCGTTCTGCTGTTTCTTTTCATCCGAATAACAGCCGACTTGACCTTTGGAGGAGGAGCAAAAACATGTTCAGGAACTGTCTCCAAGTATTCAATATCGTACCATGCTTGCAGCAAAACGGACAAAATTCCGTATGCTTTTTTACCGGGACCGCTTGCCAAACGCTCTGCCACTTCTTTCTGAATCATGCCGGAGCAAACAGGGATACGGTCCTTATAATCAAGTACTTTGAAGAAAATTTGCGAAGATATATTGTAGGGATAATTGCCAATAACACAAAAATCTCCTGTCGGATATAATTTATTCAGATCCAATTTAAGGAAGTCCCCTTCAATCACATTCAACTCCGGATACCACTCATGCAGATAACGCACGGACTCGTTATCCAATTCAATAGCGGTCAGTTGAATTTGTGGATTTTGTAAAAGGAATTGTGTCAAAACGCCCATGCCGGGTCCTATTTCCAGAACCTGACCTACAGGGGCAGTATCAGCAATTCGACGGGCGACGCCCAAGTCTTTCAAGAAGTGCTGGCCCAAAGATTTCTTGGCGCGTACTTGTTGCATTTTCAGGGTGATAGTCGTCCATAGATGATTTAATTACAAATTTTTAATTAACATTATTTGCGTATTTGCAAAAAAAATAGTACCTTTGCACGCAAATTCGCTGCAAAGTTACAGAAAAAAATTTATTTAACCAAATAAAATGCAAAAAATAGCCCAATTTATTACAAAAATAGTTGATTTCTTCTATCAACCTTTCCGAAAAATGCTGCCAAAGCAGGTTTTTAGATATGGTGCCTGCGGAGGTGGAAATATGGTTTTGGACTGGATATTGTACTTTATTATCTATAATTTCGTCATCGGTCATGACCTTATATATATAGGTACATTATGTCTGACACCACATATTGCCAGTTTGTGTATTGTTTTTCCAATTACGCTTTTAACCGGTTTTTGGTTGAATAAGTATGTTACTTTTACTCAATCTTGTCTCAAAAGCAGTACCCAATTAATTCGGTATATATCTATTGTAGCACTCAATTTGACTATTAATTATTTTGGACTTAAACTTTGTGTTGAGATATGGGGTTGGTATCCGACACCCAGTAAAATGGCAATTACACTCTTAACTGTTTTGATAAGTTATTTTGGACAGAAGTATTTTTCTTTCAAGCAGTTACAGAAGTTTTGAAAGTAGAAATGAACATTCATTTTTATAGATGTAGATAACTTATTATAAATGCCGGTTATTAAAGTTTTGCAACATTTTTTAACCTTAGAAGTGCATTTATA
>JAGHSG010000011.1 GCA_018066005.1 Bacteroidales bacterium
TATAAGCGGCAGGATGAAACCGGTTACGAGGTAACCTTCTGCTACTTCTTCGTGCTTGATTTGTGCACCGATGAACTCAATGCCCAAACCTACGATATACGAAACTAAATACAGCGGCAGTACAGCCAGTACACCAAAGCCGAGGGCTTTCCACCACAGACCGCAGGTCATACCCATAGCGAGTTGACCGGTAGCCAGCAGGTGTTGGTAACCGACATTAAACATACCGAACAACGCGCAGGGGATAAGCGCCAGCACAACGATAATCATTGTGCGTTTGCTATCGCTGCCGTCGTGGATCTGTGCACCAACCTTTTTAGCGGTGGTGGTAGGAGTGAACAGGAAGGTGTCAAAAGCGTCGTAGAAAGAGGACAACTTTTCCAGTTTGCCACCTTGTTGGAAGTTCTCACCGAACTTCTTCCAGCATTTATAGAACTTTTCCATTACTCAATCTCCTTTCTCATATAATCCAATGCCTCGCGAACGATGGCTTGCAGAGGCATCTTGGAGGTACATACATATTCGCATAGGGCGAAGTCTTCGGGAGCTACTTCGTTAGCACCCAATTCAATCATCTTGTCCAGATTGAGAGCAATCATGGCTTTGATGAGTTGCTCCGGATAGATATCCATGGGGAAGACCTTGTCATATTCACCACTGACGATGATGGCACGGCGACCGCCTTTCAGACGGGCATCCCATTGATATTTACGCGGACCGAACAGCCATTTCATGAAGCAGTTGTCTGCAATCATCTTGGCGGGGTCGGTCAGTCCGAAGTGGAACGCGTTAAAGCGGGGGAACATCCAACCCATGAATTCATGGATATCCGTTCCTTCGCCGATAACGGTGTACAGGTTGGTGTAAATAGACATAATGTCGTCCATTGCTACCTGATGGCCGTCCAAGGCGTTACCTGCGATAAAGCGGCAGGGAACTTCTTTGTGGTAGTTAGCGGCCAGAATAGCGCTGACAGGCATACCGGGCAGTACGTTGTAGTACTGACGGCCGTAAGCCATCGGACCGGCAAGAGCCACTTTCTTCTGCATGTCCACGATACCTTTGGCGAACAGGCGACCAATGATAGCCAAGTTCTGAATACCGATGGTCCAGATGGTCTCGCCCTGTTTCATCGGACGGATGTGGTTGATTTGCACACTCGGGTTGCCTGCGGGATGGGCACCTGCTACCTCATAGAGGACGCAGTCTTTGAGTCCGCGGAACTCAGGAGCGGCAGCACCGGCTTGGATACCGACATAGACGGTGGCAATCTTGCTCAAAGCGGTAACTGCTGCTTGCAGGATAGCGCCTTGACCTTTCAGTACCCACTCGTAATCGGGAGCCAGAGGAGCCGAACAGAAGGTGGAAATAAAAATGGCTTGCGGCTCTTTGTTGGGCAACGCGATACAAGCGTAGGGACGTTGCATGATAAGAGGCCACAAACCGGACTTGAGTAAGAGCGTCTTCACGGATTCACTTGTGCATTGTGCATTGTCAACCGTGAATTTTTCATACTCAATCTTAGCGTCTGCAAGGATGTTGATGGACATTATCTTTCGGCGGTCGCCTCGGACAATCTCCTGCACCGTACCCGAAACGGGTGAGGTGAACAACATCTCTTCAAACGTCTTGTCGTGGAAGAGGGGTGAACCTGCTTTCACTTTGTCGCCGACTTTGACGTCCAGTTTGGGCGTGATGCCGGCGAAGTGGTCGGGAACAATCTTAAAGACTTCGGGGCGATTGACACTACCTAATGTCAATTCGGCTTTTCCGTCCATCGGAATGTTCAAACCACGTTTCAAGATGATTTGTTGCATGATGATTAATAATTAATGTTTATATTGTTTTATTGGTTAATTATGCATTGTTAGCATATCCCTATATGCCTCAGCAGTCTTCCAGGTCCGTTATCGTCCAATCCGCATCCTACGAAGAATTGGGTGGAGTCGTCGTCTATGCATGCATATAGTTTAATTTCTTGGGGTAGGGCATTGGGGATGCGTCGCATAAGGGTAATGGCTGTTATGCTCTTGGCTACGGGGCTCAGTTTCTCGTATGCTGCCTTGATTGTCTCGCCAGAGTCGCATATATCATCTATGATAACGACATTGCGTCCCCGCAGGTCAATATTCGGTATATAGTCCCACACAAATTGCTCGCGAGATTGCGAAGCGTACGAATGCCCTTTGATATAATAGACTTCGTTGGGCATATCTCCCAAGGCGTCAAACAGATGAGTAGCAAACCATACGCCGCCGGTCAGCATAACAAGGAAGACGGTGTCGTCATTTACTACATGTTCTTCTTTTAGTGTTTTAGCCATATTACGAATAGCGCCGGCTACTTTCTGTTTGGAGTATTTAATGCGATACATAACCTAATATATTATACGTGCTTGCACGCGTGTGCGAAAAAAATCGCACAAAGGTACAACAAAAATTTGACATACGCAAATAAAAGTGCTTTTTTTTGCCATCTACCATTGTTTTTTAGTACGTAGTGCTGCAAAATGATTATTTTCAATTCTTCATTTTCAATTTTCCATTCAGAAAGTTTGCGTATATCAAAAAAAAGTAGTACCTTTGCAGTCGCAAAGGACTTGTTGTAGTCAAATTGATTTTATTGTTATGAAACGACTTTTTTTATATGCTTTGTTGGCGATGCCGTTAGGGTTGCATGCCGACGTACTGACCGATATTCTAAACAAGCATTTCGACGCTCAGACGATGTCTGCGCACGAGATGGACTCTGTCCTGAACGGTAAGAAACAACTGACCGACGAGGAGAAATGGTTGCCGCAAAACCGCTACACGATTGAGTACGAGAACAAACAGAAAATGTTCCGCAACTCGTTTTGGGCGAATTATTATCTTTTAGACAACCACAAGAACGAACGCATATCCCTAACCGATACCCTTGTTCGCGATGCCAAGATGTCCCCCAACGGGCAGTATGTTGTGTACGGCAAAGGGCAGAACTTATACATTTACAAGACTTTATACAAAACCGAAGTGGCTATAACCACCGATACGAAGGATGTCTTTAACGGCTTGAGCGACTGGCTCTACGAGGAGGAGTTTGGTATTACCTGTCTGTTCGCTTTCTCGCCGGACAGCAAAATGGTCGCCTTTGTTCGCTTGGACGAGCAACAAGTACCCACGTTCACGTGGCAGACCTTCCGCGGTAAGCAATACCCCGAGCCACAAACGTTGCGTTACCCTAAAGCCGGAGCAGCCAACGCTACCGCTTCCGTATGTGTTTATGACATAGCCACCAAAGGTATCCGCACCATCCAACTCCCCGCTATGGAAGACGGCTACATACCCCGTCTGACGTGGCGCACGATAGGGGAGGAAAATGAACTGATTATAGAGCGAATCAACCGCGACCAGACGCAAATGGAAGTATTCGCGGCCAATCCCAAATCGACTGTGGCTACATTGCTGTACAAAGAGAAGTCCGACCGATACTATATGGATTATGAGCATTTCGACCGCTGGCAGTGGCTGGCAGACGGACGTTTTGTCGTGCTGAGCGAGAAAGACGGTTGGAGACAGTTATACCTCTATTCGGTTCAAGGTATGCAGCAGAAAAAACTGACTCCCGCCCCGATGGACATAACCGATGTTTATGGCGTGGATGAGAAGACCGGCATTATCTATTACCAAGCCGCTCCTACACCCGCTACCCGTCAAGCGTACGCCGTGCAAAT
>JAGHSG010000169.1 GCA_018066005.1 Bacteroidales bacterium
CTATAAAAGGACATGAGGGTGCGGACCGAATAAGCGGTGTAGGCATGGATTTATTGGATGATAACAATCGTTTTCCACAACAGTATGATGCGATTTGGATGTCCCAATTTATTATGTGTTTTACGGAGGAGGATATCTTGCGCATCCTGGCTCGCACCAAGGATGCCATGACGGAGGATAGTCGCTTATACCTTATGGAAGTGATGTGGAATAGACAAGCCTTCCCTTCGGCAGCGTTCTGCCAAACGATGAATTCACTTTATTTTGCCACTATGGCAGCGGGAAACACCAAGATGCACTCTTCTGATGAGGTTGTTGCATTATTGCACAAAGCCGGCTTGCAAGTGGAGCAGATTCACGATAATATGGGCCCCGGTGGGCATAGTCTGATGGTAGTTAAGAAAATTAATGAATAAGATATGAAAAGAGAAGAAGTAATTGCCACTATCAATAAGTTTTTGGTAGAGGATTTTGAAATTGAAGAGGCGCAGTTAGCACCGGAGAAACTGATTGTGCAGGAACTGGGCATTGATTCACTGGATATCATTGACATCATTGTTCGCGTGAATGAAGTTATCGGTATCAAATTGACCAAAGAAGACCTTCTGCCCGTCAAGACGTTAGGTGATTTCTATGAACTCATTTGCTCGCGCGTAGCGGAATGACCGATAAGCAGTGGACAGGACGAACCGGCGGAACGCGTCGGATGCAACGTATCCTAATAGCCATCTTTCGAAAAATTGACCCGGTGTGGTTATATCCGTTGATGGCTGTTTGGGTGGTAGGCTATATCCTGTTTCGACCCATAGAACGCCGCGGAATATGGCATTATTGGCGTTATCGCCAGGGAAAGCAACCTTTGTCTGCCGCTTGGCATTTGCTGTGTAACTACATGGAGTTTGGCAAGGCTATTCTTGACCGTTTTGCAGCGTGGGCAGGACGCCCTATGCAGGTGGTAGTGAGAACAAAGGACTTGTGGCAAGAGATGGTAGAACATCCAACAGCATCCGTTGTCTTGGGCGCACATATCGGTAATATGGAAATAGCCGGATATGCCATTCAGATGCCTAAACCCGTTTATACACTGGTTTATATGGGCGATACGGATACCGTTAATACGAACCGACAAACGCTCTTTGAACGGAAAGGGTTGCATATCATTCCTATTGAAAAAGACGGAAGTCATATCCTTACCATGCATCAGGTTGTGGATGAGGGAAATATACTCTCGGTTCAACCGGACCGTGTCTTGGGAGGAATACGTACGTTGACGGCAGATTTCATGGGTGAAGACGCTCGCTTCCCCGAAGGCACTTTCCGCCTTGCCGTTGCCGAACAGGTGCCGGTCATTGCGCTCTATATAATGCGTGAAGGACATGGTCAATATGCTGTTTATGTTTATCCGTTGTCTGACGGACAATATACGTCCGACAACCACCACGAACAGGCAAAAGAATTGCTGCAATCCTATGTCCGTCAAACGGAACAAATGCTCCGCCTCTACCCTCACCAATGGTTCAACTTCTATCCCTTCTGGCAACAATAACCTACTACCTACCACCTACTACCTACTACCTAATAAATGGTTTACTCCATCGCTGAACATATTATTTCACCTTTGGGAGTCGGCATAGAAGCCAACTTAACAGCCCTTCACGAGGGACGTACTGCCTTGCAGTGGCACGACACCCTGCATGGCACTACTTTGGTGGAACCTATCTACGGTTCAGTCTTGCCGGACACCCCCTATCTTATAGATGGTTACACACTCTTTGAGAGTTGGTGCATATGTTGTGTACAAGGTGCCCTCCATCATTCCATCAATTCATCATTCCTCGCCTCTCCCCGTACCATCTTTATCTTATCTTCCACCAAAGGTGATATATGGACACCCAATACCGAGACCGCCCGACACATAGCACAATTCTTTGGCAATACGCAATCTCCCATTGTCGTTTCTTTGGCTTGCACTTCCGGTGTTAGTGCCCAAATCACGGCGTGGCGACTGCTTGAATGCGGAATGTATGATACCGCAGTTGTGATAGGATGCGATGTGCTGACGGATTTTGTGGCAGCCGGTTTCCAATGCGTACACGCTACGTCTATGCAGCCCTGCCGACCGTTTGATAAAGACCGTGAAGGACTGAACCTCGGCGAAGCCGTCGGCTGCCTTATCCTCCGGCATTCCATCAATAGCCACGAATGTGGCGCATCAATTCATCATTCCATCAATTCATCATTAGCCGCTTCAGCGGCGCATCAATGGTCTCTCCTTGGAGGTTCTATCCATAACGATGCTAACCATATATCCGGTCCCAGCCGCACCGCCGAAGGGGCTTATCGGTGCTTGCAGGATATGCTATCCATCGTAGATAAAGACGACCTCGCTTGTGTCAGCGTACACGGAACTGCTACACTCTATAATGACGAGATGGAATCAATTGCCCTCCATCGGGCAGGATTGGATGAGGTGCCTGTCTCTGCACTTAAAGGTTATTACGGACATACCATGGGTGCTGCCGGAGTTGTGGAGACTATCCTCACTATGCATGCTTTGGATAAAGGATTCATTCCTGCCGTACGCGGTTTTGAACAACAGGGAACAACTTATGCCGCTAATGTATCCAATCAGGAACGGACAACATCCAAAAACTCGTTTATCAAACTCCTCAGTGGCTTCGGTGGTGTGAATGCCGCCATCGCCTGGACCAAAGAATCCATCGTCGCATCAGAACAACAATTCGCCTTTGGCGAAACAACAATCTGCGCATCAGAACAACAATTCGCCGATTCACCGATTCACCGATTCACCGGTTCACCGATTCACCGATTCAACCTCTCCTCCGCCTACAAAGCACTCGCTATTGACTATCCCAAGTTCTATAAAATGGATACGCTCTCCAAGGTCGCTTTTGTGGCAGTGGAGCAACTATTACAACAGGTTCGCCAAAACCAACCGGACTTTACACTGGACAGCGAACGCTGTGTACTTATCTTTGCCAACCGTTACTCGTCTATTTGCGACAATAGGGCTTTCCAAAAAACGATAGAGAACAAGGATGATTATTTTCCGTCGCCGGCATTGTTCGTTTACACGCTTCCTAATGTGATGATGGGGGAGATAGCCATCCGACATCATCTCTTTGGCGAAACGGCTTGCTATATATTGGATAAGGAAGAAGACCTCCAACCAATCGTACAATCCACATTCACCGATTCACCGATTCACCGATTCCCCGATTCACCCACTCAGGCCCTCGTCGCTTGGGTTGAATGTACCGATGACGAACATTTTGAAGCACACGTGCAACTAATAACCAAATAAAAATATGGAACAACTTAAACAACAACTCAAACAGCAAATTATTGATGCACTCAATCTGGAAGAGATGCAACCCGCTGACATCGTGGATGATGCACCCCTCTTTGGCGAGGGACTGGGACTTGACTCCATTGATTCGCTTGAACTTATTATGATGCTTGACAAGAATTACGGCATCAAGTTCTCCGACAAAGCCGCTGCCAAACAAGCTTTTGCCAGCGTTAACGCCCTTGCACAATACGTCTTTGACAACCGTACCAAGTAATGCGTATAGCCATCACAGGAATAGGAATCATCTCGGCTCTTGGGGCCGGGCAACAAATCAACCGACAACAACTACTCGCAGGACATTCCGGAGTGGGTGGCGTTCGCTATCTGCCTACGCGTCATCACGCGTATCCCATCGGTGAAGTGCCTTTCTCCAATAGCGAGTTGGCCGTCATGGCGGGATATGAGGCGGATACAACCATCAGTCGAAATACCCTCATTGCTGCCGTAGCACTCCGCGAAACCATCGCCGACGCATCAATTCATAATTCAAAATTCATAATTCATCATTTAATTAACGGCACTACCGTTGGCGGGATGGATAAGACGGAGACCTATTTCACGGAGTGGAAAAAAGGCAACTATGCCACGCTCCATTACATACGTGACCACCGCGCTGCCGTTCACTCGCAACAGTTGGCGGAGCACTTTGGTATAGAACATGTCACTACCGTCTCTACAGCCTGCTCTTCGGCGCTCAATAGTATCATAACGGCTGTTCAGATGCTTCGGACAGGAGAGGCACAACAAGTTATCGCCGGTGGCGTGGATGCTATGACGCGTGTACATCTCAATGGATTTGCCTCGTTGGGCATCCTCTCGCAACAGTTATGCCGACCTTTCCAACCAGATAGGGACGGTATCAACCTGGGTGAAGGAGCGGCTTATCTTGTGCTTGAAACAGAACAGAGTGCTTTGCAACGTGGAGCGCATATCTACGGCTATATCGCCGGTTATGCCAATGTCTGCGATGCTTATCATCCCACAGCTTCATCGCCCGATGGCGAAGGAGCCTTTAATGCCATGTCACAAGCCCTTGAAATGGCACAACTCCAACCCAACCAAATCAATTATATCAATGCACACGGCACCGCTACACCTAACAATGATGCCAGCGAGTGGACCGCCATAGAGCGCTTGTTCGGAAAGACGCTACCTGTGGTGGAATCTACCAAACCCTTGACCGGACATACTACTTCTGCCAGCGGAAGTATAGAAGTGATTTTCTGCCTTATGAAAATGGCACAAAAGGGGTATCACTATGCCATCAATAATGCGTTTGGTTTCGGAGGAAACGACTCTTCCATCGTCCTCTCCACCCATCCCACAGATATTAGCCACGCCAATGGCGCATCAATTCATCATTCCATCAATAGCCACGAATGTGGCGCATCATTAGCCGCTTCAGCGGCGCATCATTCCATCAGTCCTATGCAGGCCCGCCGTATGACTCCTATGATGCGCCAACTCATCGCCTGTGCCGAATCTTCTATTAGGCACAATAGTGCCGTTCAATTAGCCGAAGGCGTTCAATTAGGCGACTTGTCGCCGTTCTATGACTCCCCTGACGCCATCGTCGTCGGAACACAATGGGGGGCTATGGTTCCTTCGCTTGAACTGTTAGACACGATGCTGATGACTGACGAGCAGGAGATGAAACCTTCTCTTTTCATGATGGCTGCCAATAATGCCATTGCAGGTACGCTTGCACGGCATTTGAATTGCAAAGGGTATAACATAACCCTTATGGGTTGCGAAGATATGTATGAACAAGCCATTGAGCATGCCAAACGAATCATACGTGCCGGAGATGCTAAGCGCGTCTTGGTGTGTGGATTTGATGAACAAGCCCCTATATGGCAGGATCTCCTTACCGAAGCCGGATGTCCGGCGGATAATATAGCCAAAGCGCAAATGATATGTATAAACTGATCCTTCTTTCCATATTGCAATCTTTCCTGCTCTGTACGGGACAAGTGCTGCTCAAACTCGCGGTCCGTATCATGGATAAGAGCCAGGGGTGGTGGGCTTTCTTTGTGCATAGTATATGCTGCAACGGATGGCTTATGGCGTGTGGCATCACGATGACTGCCGCCGGACTGTTATGGATGTATATATTACGCCATTTCCCTTTCTCGTTGGCGTACCCGTTGACGGCGATGGCTTTTGTTTTTGGTATGTTAGCGGGCATGCTTGTCTTTCATGAAACGGTTGTGTGGCAACAATGGGTTGGAATAGGGTGTATCTTAATCGGATGTTATTTAGTAGCAGGATGAAAAAAATACTTATCATTATTGCCCTCTTACATTGTGCGTATATCGGAGTGCTCGGAAGCACCATTGTGCATTGTGCATCGTCAACCCTCAACCGAATAGAGGCGCGGTTCGTCCAGACCCGTTATGCCGTGGCATTAACAGCCCCCGTCGTGCAGACCGGTTCGTTTGTCTATATCGCCCCCGATAGTGTCTTGTGGCAGTACGATGGTGCCTCCGGGCACTCCAATCGCACGATGACGTTGCCCCCGGCTATGAAATCGATGATTCGTATGGCTGTACAGGGAGATACAACGGCTATGATGCAGGTGTTTGATGTACAACAACAGGGCAATACGCTCACACTCACACCCAAAAAGAAACAACTGCAACGGGTATTTACATCGTTGGAGATGGTGTTGGACAAGAAGGGTGCTGCCAAACAGGTTACTATGTATGAACCCAATGGCGACCGAACGGAGATTGAATTAAGAATTTTGAATTTTGAATCATGAATTAAGAGATATGAAACGAGTGGTAATTACAGGAATGGGAATTTATTCCTGCTTGGGTACAACTTTGGAGCAAGTAACACAGGCTTTATATAACGGTCAGTCCGGTATCGGTATTGACCCCGTCCGCAAGGAAAATGGTTTCCGCAGCGCGCTAACCGGTATGCTGTCTGCACCCGACCTTAAAGCCGTGTTGAATAGACATCAACGTGCTTTTCTACCCGAAGAGGCACAGTATGCTTATTGTGCTACGGCAGATGCATTACGGCAGGCAGGGATGGATGAGGATTATCTGCTCAAACATGATGTCGGTTTGCTATACGGTAACGACTCATCGGCCGAGGCGGTCATACATAGTGTAGACAGAGTGCGTGCTATGCATGATACAACGATGTGTGGCGTCAGTGCTATCTTCCAATCCATGAACTCAACCGTCACCATGAACTTGGGTTGCCTATTTCACTTGCGCGGTATCAACATGACCGTTTCTGCCGCTTGTGCTTCCGGAAGTCATGCTATCGGATTAGGCGCTATGCTCATTCGTACGGGTATGCAAGATACGGTAGTAGTCGGTGGAGCGCAGGAAACCAATATGTACGCTGTGGCGGCTTTTGACGGTATATCGGCATTCTCTCTGCACGAAGACGAACCGGCCAAAGCGTGCCGTCCGTTTGATAAGAGTCGTGACGGTTTAGTGCCATCCGGCGGAGCGGCTACGCTGGTCCTGGAAGAATATGAACATGCCGTTAAGCGTGGCGCTCATATTATTGCCGAAGTGTTGGGATATGGCTTCTCCGGTAATGGTGACCACATCGCCAATCCGAATGTAGAGGGACCTGCTAAATCGCTTGAAAGGTGCATCCGCGATGCAGGAATAGATAGACGCGAAATAGGGTATATCAACGCTCACGCTACTGCTACGCAACAAGGTGATGCTAGTGAGGCACAAGCCATAGCACAGGTCTTTGGAGATAAAACAGTACCTGTCACTTCTACCAAATCGCAAACAGGACACGAGATGTGGATGGCAGGAGCATCCGAAGTCATCTATTCCATCTTGATGATGCAGAATGGCTTTATCGCACCTAATCTGAACTTTGAGACGCCGGACGAGTATAGTGCGCATCTGCTGATCTCGGGCGAGCGTTTGGACCGCTCGTTCCATACTTTTTTAAGTAACTCCTTTGGTTTCGGCGGAACGAATTCGACTATTATTGTACGGGCCTTATGATTGCATTGGATTCACGACAGATATTGGATTACCTGCCGCATCGCGACCCTATGGTTATGCTGGATGGGGTGGAGATGACGGTGGAGCCCCCCGTCCCCCTAAAGGGGGAGGAATGCATGGTGGTGTATGCCACGTTATTAGTCAAGGAGACAAACTGGTTTTTTGCGGACGGCGTCTTGACAGAGAGCGGACTAATGGAACACATGGCACAGTCGGTGTGTGTATGTATTGGTTTACGTGCCAACAATGAGCAGCATAGGGCGCAGATTGGCTATTTGGCAGAAGTTAAAAATATGACTATCAACCGTTTGCCGATGGCAGGTGAACAATTACGCACTCGTGTTGAAGTGGTGGCATTGGTGGATGAGGCTATTGTGGTCAGTGCCGAAACGCAGGTGAATACAGAGACTATTGCCAAGGGGATGCTGACTAT
The DNA here is from genome assembly GCA_018066005.1 of Bacteroidales bacterium. Lineage (GTDB taxonomy): Bacteria > Bacteroidota > Bacteroidia > Bacteroidales > Paludibacteraceae > Colicola. Next base: position 7,799 of record JAGHSG010000169.1, read on the forward strand.
TTTTGTACCCCCGGTAGAGGAAGAAAGGAGGGCACAATGACAGATTTTTATCGCATCTTATCCCAACAAGTTACGGATAATACGGCTGTTGTGCATATCGAACTGAACCCTGATTGCAAAGTCTATGAGGGGCATTTCCCCGGGTTGCCTATTGCCCCCGGCATGTGCCATTTGGAGATGATTCGCGAATGTGCTTCGCTCGTTTGGCAGCAAGCAGTACGGTTTGGAACGATTAAGCGTCTCAAATTTATGCAGCCGATAGACCCGCGTATGTGTACGCTGTTAACGCTTACACTGACGCGAGAAGGGCAGAATATGACGGCATTGCTGGTGTCGGGAGAACAGGATATTGTTAAATTGAAAGCTACTATTTAGTACCTTGAAACAAGTTATTGTCATAGGGTCAGGTTTAGGAGGATTAGCAACGGGCTGTCTGCTTGCTAAGGAAGGTTATGCGGTAACTCTTTTGGAACAAAGTACGCGTGTCGGAGGGTGCTTGCAGTCTTTTTACAGGGACGGTTTGCGCTTTGATACGGGCTTTCATTTTGTCGGCGGTGTGGATGCCAATACCCATTTGTACGATTTCTTACACACGTTGGATTTATGGTCCTTGCCTTGGGTGGATGTGAAAGCACAGGATATTTATGTAGGCGGTGAGTTGTTTCGCATACCTTGCGGTAAAGAGGCTTGGATGCAGACGTTGACGCAACGCTTCTCGGAACAGACCATAAATCTGCAAATTTATTGGCAAACATTGGAACATATTGCCCAATGTCCCCTGCAAGAGACTCTCCCGTATTGGGAACAGAGTGCTTGGACGTGGTTGAATGATACCATTTCGGATCCGTTGCTGCGTGATGTGCTGTCCGGGGCTTCGTTGCTGATGGACTTGAATAAAGAGCGGTTGCCGTTGTTTGAGTATGCCGAGATTATGTACTCTTTTTTCTCTTCCACCAAACGGCTTCCGCACGGCGGACAGGATTTATTGGACAGACTGCTTGCCCACTTTACGCAAGCAGGCGGCCGTGTGAAATGCGATGCCGAGGTGACACGTATTTTGGAAACTGACGGAGCAGTGTCCGGCGTACAACTGGCGGACGGCGAGCGGATATGTGCGGACTTGATAGTGTCTGCCATCAATCCTGCAAATACAATGGTTTTGTTGTGCGAAGACAGTAAAATGCGGGGTGTATATCGCCGTCGCGTGTCTGCATTAACAAACGAAGAAGGATGTTTTATTGTTAATGCCAAGTTATGTAACACGACCTTATCATCACCGTCTACTACCGCTATACTACCGCTAAGCACCCGTAAAGAACCCGTGTTTATCCATAAACAGGAAGCCCCGCTTTGGGATGCCGATGCGGAGGATGTGCAGCACCTGATGTTGTATTTCTACGAGGACCAACCGGCTGTGGATGTTCTATGCCCGATGAAGTGGAGCAGTGTGGAAAAATGGCAAGATACGACGTGTGGCAATCGAGGGGCGGATTATGAGGCATTCAAAGAAAAGGTGGCTCAACAATGTTTTGCCTTGGTTGAAACCGTGCTGCCTGACTTTCGGCAACAGGTAGAAAAATATTGGTGCTCAACGCCGTTGACTTGGCACAACTATTTGAAAGCACCTAACGGGTCGGCGTACGGCGTGAGCAAAGATTATAACAATATCGCTACGACCTTATTGATGCCCCAAACACCTTTGTCCGGCCTGTATCTGACCGGTCAGTCACTTGTGCTGCATGGTATTATGGGCACGATGGCAACAGCCATTCATACAGTAGAAACAATTAAATCAAGACATATATGTACGCATTAGTTACCGGCGCAAGCCGAGGTATAGGTCGAGCCATTGCATTGCGGTTGGCACACGACGGTTATACCGTTCTTATCAATTATCGTTCCAATCATGAGCAAGCCCGTCAAGTATTGGCAGAGATAGAACAGCAAGGGGATAAAGGGGAGTTACTGCCGTTTGATGTGGCAGATTCCCAGAGTTCACAAAATGCCTTAACCGCTTGGTTGGAACAGCATCCTGACGAATATATATCGGTAGTGGTTAATAATGCCGGCATTCGTAAGGATGATTTGATGGTTTTTTTGGAGCCGGAAGACTTTGAATCGGTTATTCGGACGAACTTATTCTCCTTCTACAACGTGACCCGTCCCTTGTTGCCGCTGATGATTAGGCATCGCTATGGACGTGTGGTTAATATGGCTTCTCTGTCCGGTTTGAAAGGTCTGCCCGGGCAAACGAATTACTGTGCTTCCAAAGGTGGCATTATTGCAGCCACCAAGGCACTGGCGCAAGAAGTGGCAAAGAAACATATCACGGTCAATGCCGTGGCTCCCGGATTCGTGCGTACCGATATGGTGGAGGGATTGGATGAGGATATGTTGGCTAAAATGGTGCCTGTCGGACGCTTCGGAGAGCCCGAAGAGGTCGCTTCGTTAGTGGCTTATCTGGTCAGCAAAGAAGCATCGTATATAACCGGTGAGTGCATCAATATCAATGGAGGACTTTATTCTTGACAACGTGTGCGGTCATACCATGCTATAACAATGTAACTACGGCAGCCGATATTGTGCGCCGGACATTGGTTTATCTGCCTACGATAGCGGTGGTAGATGGTGCCACGGATGGTACGTTGGAGTCGCTCTCTGCTATTCAGGATGAGCGGCTGACTATTGTGTCCTACACTCCCAATCGCGGTAAGGGATACGCACTCAAACAGGGATTTAAGAAGGCGCGTGAATTGGGCTATACCCACGTGCTAACGTTGGATTCGGACGGGCAGCACTACCCCGAAGATATACCTGAATTGATGAAGGTTTCGGCTGTTCGTCCGGAAGCCATTATCGTGGGTAGTCGGGGCACAAAGCACGACAATATGCCCCAGCGCAGTACGTTTGCTAATCGCTTTTCCAATTTCTGGTTTGCGGTGCAGACCGGATGGCCTTTGCCGGATACACAGACGGGTTTTCGTATTTATCCGTTGGATGAACTGCACGGAGTGGGGTGGATGACACGCCGGTACGAAGCCGAGTTACTGCTCTTGGTCTTGTCCGCTTGGGCGAATACACCTATTTTGCCGGTACCCATTCGGGTCTATTACCCGCCACAAGAGGAGAGGGTGTCTTATTTCCGTCCGGTAAGGGACTTTGCACGTATATCCCTGTTGAATACAATTCTTTGTTTGTTGGCAATTATCTACGGTTGGCCGCGTAGTCATTGGCGTTTTGTGGTGTTCGGATTGTATTTCCTGCTGTTCTCGTTATTCGGGCAGTTGGCGTGTCTCATTTATGAGGCCCATAAAACGAAGCAGGCAGAATACCGTTTGCGCAGACGACTGTGTTGGGGATGCAAGGTCTTTTTGTCGTCTTTTCCGGGGGCTAAATACACGATGCGTAGAACGGGCGATGAAATAATCGTGCCCTTGCGGCTAAGAACGGCGGTGAACGGGCGGTGCGCACCAACGCCGGCTATCTATATTGCCAACCATTCGTCGCTGCTGGATATTATTCAGTTGCTGTCTATACATGACCGGATTGTTATCGTTGGACAGTCGTGGATAACCGATAATCCTTTCTATGGACGGGCTGCCAAATCGCTCGGATTTATGAATGTCAAAAACGGCATAGAATCTATTATACCACCACTCAAACAATGGATGGACGAGGGGTGTTCGGTGGTTGTTTTCCCGGAGGGAACGCGTTCATACAACGGCTATCCGTTGCGTTTCCCTAGCGGGGCTTTCTATCTTTCCGAACAACTGAATGTGCCCGTTAGACCTGTTGTCTTGCAGGGATTCACACGCGCTATGCCTAAATATCCGTTCTCCGTAGGTGCGCCTAAACAATTGATTGCTACTATCTTGCCCGATATAATGCCTACGGACACGTCGTTAGGCAATACTCCGCGCGAAAAGGCCAAGACAATGCGGCAGAAATATATTCAGTTATTGAGTCAACAAGCATGAAGAGATTGGGCTTACTCATAAGTTGTTTATGTTGCACGTTGGTATGTATCAGCGCCAATAAACATGCCGTGCAACCTTATTTGGCGGATTCGGCACACAATACGCATATAGCCATTATTGTTTGCCCGGGTGGCAGTTATTCGTGGCTGGATATGAAAAACGAGGGGATAGCAACCGCACAGTGGTTGCAGAGTAACGGCATCAATGCCTTTGTCCTGCCTTATCGTGTTGCCACCATACCGGCATATATCTTCGGCTTCCGCGTATTGGGACTGGGACATAAGTACCCGGATATGCTGGAAGATGTGGAGCAGGCGTTGCACTATGTCTATACGAATGCCGATTCGTTGCATATAGATACAACTCGCATAGGCGTTATGGGCTTTTCTGCAGGAGGACACCTGACTATGATGTCTTACCTTCACAACCGCACACCTTATAAGCCCACTTTCCTGTGTCCTATCTATCCGGTGGTTACGATGAGTAACAAGACATACGCGCATAAGCGCAGCCGTCGGGGAGCCTTGGGCGTGTGGCGGCAATGGAACAAAGCCATGCAGGACTCCCTCTCCATAGAGGAACATATCACCGATGACTGCTCGCCGGTCTTCTTGGTCAATTGCGAGGACGACCCGGCCGTTCATTATCATAATAGCGAGATGCTGGACTCGGCATTGACTGCCCATCACATCCCGCATACTTATCTGCAATACGGCACCGGCGGACATGGCTTCGGTGCATCGGACATCAAAGGCACAGAC
>JAGHSG010000080.1 GCA_018066005.1 Bacteroidales bacterium
TTTTTCGTTTTTTATTTTCTGTGTTTAAGATTTTAACAAAAACCGACATCTACCCCTTGTGTTTGATGTTATGTCTTTTGCAAGCCATTGCTGCTGTCGCTGTCAGCCAATCTTAGTGAGCAAGCTCCCTGATCTTTTCAGCCACCTACATTATCACCCTATCGGGTTAACATCAACCCCAAGGCGATAAACAACGCGCTTTGCGCTAAAAACAATTCATCAGTAGCCACGCCAGTGGCGCATCAATTCAGCAATTCATCATTTAGCCCTTTGGGGTCCCCGACACGCTTGCGCTTTATTTCTGTTTATCGTCTTGAAGAGGATGATGCCTTCTGGAGGAAGGTGATGGTATGAGGACAGGATTGTATAGGAAAACGTGTTTTCATGGAAAATCATGAACTCATAGCAGCAGGTACAATAGTACTCATCCTATTCAAGAGGTTTTTATGGTTTTTGTCTATTTTATTCCCTCAGCGCAGCGTTCTTATTCTTATCAATCAGTGCATTAATAGTCTTTACGGACTCTCCTGTGGTAAGCCCGTCCTTAGGTGTATTCATGCAATAATCCACGAGTTGCTCCACGGTTGTAGTAGCCACGTGCATACGTGTGTCGGAAGACGCGTAGTAAATCAGAATACGTCCGTCAGGGTCCTTTATCCAACCGTTGGTAAACAGCACGTTCATCACGTCGCCGATATATTCTTCTCCCTGCGGTGCCATGAAATAGCCGCCGGGGGTGGCGATAGGGCGCCATGGTTCATCCAAGGCAGTCATGTATAGATATAATACATAGCGTAATCCGCTGGCGCATCCGCGCACGCCGTGTGCGAGGTGCAGCCAACCGCGGTCGGTCTTGATAGGATGAGGACCTTCACCGTTCTTAACTTCTTTGATAGTGTGGTATAGCGTGCGTCGATGATGGTTTCTTCTTTCACCTCGGCATGCGTCATATCATCTACGAGTGCCCAACCTATGCCGCCACCGTTTCCGGCGTCGATAAAGCCGTCTTGCGGTCGGGTGTAGAGGGCATACTTACCTTGCACAAACTCGGGGTGCAGCACCACGTTACGCTGTTGGGACTTCGTTTTCAGGTCTGGCAGCCGTTGCCATGTGACGAGGTCTTTGGTTCGCGCTATTCCGCAAGTGGCTGTAGCAGCACTCAAGTCACCCGGGCATGAGTCGTCGTGCCGTTCTACGCAGAACAGACCATATATCCATCCGTCCTCGTGTTGGGTGAGACGCATGTCGTATATGTTGGTTGCGGGGATGGTGTCTTCGGGCATAGTGATAGGACGTTCCCAGAAGCGGAAATTATCAATACCGTTAGGGGATTCGGCTACGGCGAAGAAAGACTTGCGGTCGTTTCCCTCTACGCGGCATACGAGCAGGTATTTGCCATTGAGGTAGATAGCACCGCTATTAAGGACAGCATTTACTCCGATGCGTTCCATCAGATAGGGGTTGGTCTCGGGGTTGAAATCGAATCGCCACGTGAGGGGAGCATGAGCGGCTGTCAGAATAGGGTACTGATAGCGTGTGTAAATACCGTTGATACTTGGCAGGGGTACATTTTCCCTTGATAGTAAGTTTTCTTGTTGTTGTAATAAAAAGTTTTTACGTTCTATAAAATTCATAGTGTATGTTTTTTTATAATTCGACTGTTATTTGATGTTTACCGGGTAGGTATGGTATTAGATTACCCTGTATGCTTTGTCCGTCCATATAAAGTTGTTTAACGCCGCATTGGTGTTTATTGGTATTTCGGACGGTGATGGTGTATTCTCCTCCGCGTATAATCCGGTGTACGGTGTATTCGCTCAAGTGAGACGGAATACAGGGGTCTATGCGCAAGCCATTGAGTTGGGGTTGGATACCGAGTATATACTGTGTGATAGTGAGCCAGTTCCACGCTGCTGTACCTGTCAGCCACGAGTTCTTGCCTTCACCGGGTTTAGCGGCATCTTTACCTGCCACCATCTGACAATACACATATGGTTCCACTTTATGCAGGTCCTGATCTTCTATCCATGCGGGACATATCTTGGTATAGTGCTGCCAAGCGTCGTCGCCGCGTCCGGCGAGAGTCTCGCCTATGATGACCCACGGGTTGTTGTGGCAGAAGATACCGGCGTTCTCTTTGTATCCGGCGGGGTATGAACTTATCTCACCCATCTCGACATGATAGGTAGTGAAGGCGGGATGATTGAGCACCATGCCGTGCTGCGTGTCAAGGTAGCGTTTGCAACTATCCAGTGCGCGGTCGCATAGTCCTTCATCGGCACCGATGCGGGCCATGGTGCAGAAACCCTGTGACTCGATAAATATCTTACCTTCTTCGTTCTCGTTAGAACCTATTTTGTGTCCGTAGTAATCGTAGGCGCGTAAGAACCACTCTCCGTCCCAGCCATATTGCTTAACGGCTTGCTCCATGTGTTCGATGGCTTGTGTTATCTCGCTATCGGGCATCAGTTCGGCGAGTTGCCGTCCGCAATAGACAAATAGTCCGGCTATCATGAGGGACTCGGCTTGACTGCCTTCGGTCTTGTTCTCTGTTGTCTGGAACGACTCGTTGGAGTCCATACTGAAGCAGTTGAGGTTGAGACAGTCGTTCCAGTCGGCTCGTCCGATGAGGGGCAGTCCGTGAGGACCGAGGTTATGGGTTACGTGGCGGAAGGATATGAGCAGGTGTTCGCGAAGTGATACTTCGCTGCCGGCTTGGTTGTCAAAAGGCACGGGTTCGTCCAATATGCTATAATCACCGGTTTCTTTGAGGTATGCCATCGTACCAAAGATGAGCCACATGGGGTCGTCGTTAAATCCGCCGCCTATGTCGTTGTTGCCGCGTTTGGATAGGGGTTGGTATTGGTGGTAACACCCACCGTCTGGGAATTGTGTGGCGGCAATGTCCAATATACGTTGTCGTGCCCGTTCCGGTACTTGGTGAACAAAACCGACAAGGTCTTGGTTGGAGTCGCGGAATCCCATACCGCGACCTATGCCGCTCTCAAAGAACGAGGCGGAGCGGGAGAAACAGAATGTGATGAAGCATTGATATTGATTCCATATATTAACCATACGGTCCAAGCGTGGGTCGGTAGAGTGGATGGTGAAGTAGGACAATAATTTATCCCACCAAATCTTTAACTCCTGAAAAGCCGCCTCTACCTGCTCCGTGGTGCTAAACCGGTTGATTAACCTATGAGCCTCCGTCTTGTTGATAAGTGTATGGTCGCTATCTTGGGAACAAATCAGTTCACCGCGTTCTTTGCGAATCATCTCATCATTGTCAAATTTGCGGTCCTGCGGGTTTTCTGCGTAGCCGAGTAGGAAGATGAGGTCGGTGGATTCGCCGGGTGCAAGTGTTACTTGTACGAAGTGTGAGGCGATGGGGCTCCATCCGTGAGCGAGTGAGTTGCCGGCGGTGCCGGTCAGGACCTGTTGCGGGTTGGAGAAGTCGTTGTATAGTCCGATAAAACTCTCGCGGTCGGTATCAAATCCGTCAGCGGGTCGGTTGGTGAGTGCGTAGAAAGCGTAATGGTCGCGTCGTTCTTTGTATTCGGTCTTGTGGTAGATGACGTTGCGTTGGTCTATCTCCACTTCTCCGGTGGACCAGTTACGTTGAAAGTTCTCCATGTCGGTGACGGCATTCCAAAGACACCATTCTTGCAAACTATACACTTGCAGTTGTTTGACGGTGTCGGAGCGGTTGGTGAGAGTGAGGCGATGTACTTCGGCGTTGGTTTGTAGCGGGACGAAGAGCAGAAGGGATGCTTCGATGCCGTTTTTCTGTCCGGTGATGCGTGTGTAGTTGAGTCCGTGTCGGCACTCGTAGCTATCTAAGGGTGTCTTGCAGGGTTTCCAACCGGGGTTCCAGATGGTGTCTCCGTCTTTGATGTAGAAGTACCGTCCTCCGGCATCCATAGGTACGCCGTTGTAGCGGTAGCGTGTTATTCGGCGAAACTTGGCATCTTTGTAAAAACTGTATCCGCCACCGGTGTTGCTGACCAAACCGAAGAATTCCTCCTGCCCGAGGTAGTTAATCCATGGGAAGGGGGTAGCGGGCTTTGTAATCACAAACTCGCGATGTATGTCGTCAAAATGTCCGTACATGATTGTGTGTAGTTTTGTTGCACATATTCTTCGTCCGTTACCATCGTGTTCAAGTCCTAACAATGTCCTAACATAGTCCTAACATGAACGGGCGATGAGTTTTTTATTTCCTGTGTTTGAGTGTTTAACAAAAACCGAGATTTACCCCTTGTGGTTGATGTTATGTCTTTGCAAGCCATTGATGCTATAGTTGTCTGCAAATCTTAGTGAGCAAGTTCCCTAATCTTTTCAGTCATCTACATCATCCCCTATCGGGTTAGCATCAATCACAAGGCGATAAACAACGCTTCGCTTCAAAAACAATTTCCATCATTCCATCAATTCATCAGTCCATCAGTCCATCAATAGCCGCTTGCGGCGTAAGTATGTCACCACCCCAGCCAACGCAGCCATCAGCAGCAACGGCAGCACAGCATCGCCGATAGGATCAACAAATGGTTTGTTATAATCTGTACCCCCAGTTGTCTCTGCCCCACCGGGACCACCACTTTCACCTTCTTTTCTTGCTCCTGCTCTCCGCCCGGACGTAGGAGACGATGCTCCTACGTCGTAGATGGTAGAGGAATAAGAAGATGTACCCGTACCGGAAGAGCCGCTCATGACAGTCGTGTTATTGACGGACTGAAATTCGTATGTCGGCATGTCGGTATAACCTTGTGCAACAACAGCGGTTGTTACAAGAACGAATGCAATAATACTAATGTTCTTTTTCATAATCGTACCTTATATGTTTATTTTACATGTTGTCCAACAGCGTTGTATAGTACACCATTTCTCAGGATATATACTTTGTCATCCATAATGAACTTAAATACACCTTCGGCATCGACATTAAGTGCCTCCACTACAGGAATGAGTGTAGGAGTGGAACCGCCACCCACTAATCTGAGTCGTGGAGCATTGGCTTTCGTTTCTGCACTGGCTTGTATATAGCAGTGGAACGGCAGAATTTCCGGGTGGTCGGTCAGCACAAACTCGGTGTGGTCATCATTCAGCACGTACGCGTCGTATGGGTAAACGGGAACAACCGAGTTATTAGCCACATAGTGATAAGTGGGTTTCGTGCCATCTGTTGGCCAACTGCCATGATCAACCGTAGCATCTTCAAAACCAAGTACTTCAGTAGAACCGGTCATACCGTATGTGATGTAAGTGTTTTTGAAATACCCGTCACTTTGTGTGCTGGTAAATTCAAGGATATACGGAGTATTGGCTTGTGGTTTTTCATTAATCGTCATCTCCCAGCGTTGTCTAAATTCAGTTCCGATAACTGTAGCCTTTTCTTCATGCTTTAGTTCTTCCAGAACGAAGTAACCGGCTCTGACTGTCCATTTGTCGCCATCATGTTGCCGTATAGCAGGATAGATGTCATACATGTTATGGTTTTTAGGATCTTCCACTTGGATAGACGTTGCGGTGAAAGGTAGAGCAAAGTCTTCCCAAACATCCAATTGTTTTACTTGACGGATATGTTTAACAGAGGTCTTTACTTCTACATTCTCTTCGTTATTGGCTTGACCGCCATCGTAGATAATGAGGTTGTTCACACCGCAAACAGGTATCTCCTTGGTCTCACCTGAATTGATGGTGAATGTTTCTGTCGATAATTCGTGACAGAAGACGTTTTGATTAGCAGTAATCTTGATTTGGTCAAATGCAGCAGATTCGCCTCCTGTAGCATGCAAGCAGATAATAATGTCTTGTGGTTGAGAAATTGTATATCCCGTCAAGGCTTTAGATTCCTTAAACGGCCATGTATCAGGACCATGATTTCCATCAGAAACGCTTTGACTATATTTTGCGTAATGTACACCATGATAAATCAAATCATTACTTGCTCCTGTTTCATCTTTATAGTAGATAGACAAAGTTTGAGTTAAATCTGAATTAGAAGCAATCCACATTGAGAATGAATAAGTTGCAGCGGCTGGAAGTTTGGTCATATAATACATAGCATGATTAGTACATTTCTTATAGTCGTAGTATCCAGCCTCATGATATCCTGTGTAATAATCATGATATGCTCCACAACTACCGCCGTGCGGTATTTCATAAGGAAGTTGATCTTCGGAAGTTACCGTGTTATATTCTATATAACCATCCTCGCATTGGATAATATACGTATCTACGCACTCAACAGGAGCATAAATGGCTTTCAATTTGAGGTCCTGAGCCGGCATCGTGAAGGTCAGTGGGTTGTCGTGCTCGTGTCCTGTAATAGGTGCAGTACCGGATACTTGCTTCCAATGACTGAAGTTATAATCTAACTTATAGTCTTTATCCGAAACAAATGCTTCCAAAGTAACTTGACCACCAATAGGATAAGTACCACCACCAGTGACTTCGCTACCAGGCTTACCAAACTCTGTAGTTACTGTATAAATTTGATCAAATGTAGCTGTCCAAGTGATAGCTTGGGTTTGAGCATTGGCGTAGATAGTGCGCGTGATCTCACGATTACCGTCAATCCATTGAACGAAGCCATAACCCTCATCAGGCGTAGCCGTCAAGACAACGGGAGTATTAGCTGTCAAATCGCCTCCTGTGTAAGGTTCATCATTAACGGTAGCAGCAATCGTACCATTGGGGCAAGTGCCTAAGGTGATGTGATAAGTAACAATATCTTCCTCCGAGTTAGCATAGACGGTGTAGTTGTCTGTAGCCGGCATATCGAAGGTATAAGAAGAGGTTGTTGCCAACTCTTCACCTCCGGCATCTTCCGTCCAATTAGTGAACTTATAGCCCTGATCAGCAGTAGCGGTAACAGTTACGCTCTCGCCTTCGGCATATTGACCTGCACCGGTAACAGAAGCGATGTGCTCATCATGATTTACTACGAGCGTATATACACGTACGAAGTTGGCAGTGATGGTCTCGGTGGCATTTACGATGCGAGCGTAAGTTGCTTCCGTAGAAACCTCTACGTCATTGACCGTCCAATTAACGAAGCGATAATTGTCTTCCGGAGTAGCAGTAAGAGTTACTTCTGTGCCCTTTTCTAAGCCGGTAGTTGTTGCAGGGTAGGTTTTTACCGTACCGCTCTCGTCAGGAGATACCACAACTGTCAAATCTACAGGAGGAACAATCGGTTCTTGAGATGTTACATTCGTTGCTTGGATTTCGGAGAAGAGAACAGTGCCAGTCAAACTGCTCATTCCCCACCCATCTTTGGAATAGTTCATCCAAATTTCAAAGCCGGATGTTGCAGTGGCAGCGGTAGCGTCTTCTACATAGAAATATTCCCAAGCGCCATTGGTTGAAGGCAGTTTACATACGATTCCATGTTCACCACCGACATTGAATTCCATATAGATATTATCATCCGCCATGTACCAGAACGCATAACCGGTAGCTTTGGCATTAGCCGAGTAATTAGCATCGGTTGGAACGGTATATGCGCTATAATCACTTGTGGACTGGAAGTTAATAGCGTATTGTAGAACATTATGTTGGAATGAGCCTGTATTATCAGCAATAGAAGTAATCGTTATGCGGTCTAGGTTACTATGTCTGTCAATATGCGAACCAACGTTGGTACTTGTACCGGTAGCAATCAGATTGTGTACCTCGTCAAAGACGAAGTGTGCAACAACGGCAACGTCCTTTGTTGGCATGGGGAATTTCAGCGGATTTGCTTTGGCTTGTTGATCGGTCAATTCCACATCTGTTGAAGACCAATGATCAAAGCGATACTGATTGTTATCTACGATAGCAGTTACTTGAGCTTCACGACCTTCGCCCACTTGTTGAGTAGTTGGATCTACATGACCCCAAGACGATTGTTCATCAGCTACAGAAGCGGTCAGGGTGTGTTTAGTAACCTCTGTATCAAAGTAAGCGGTAAGAGTTACATTTTTAGCAGGCATCGGATAGTTAAACGATGCATCAGTAGATACAACAGTTTCACCTTCCTTCCAAGCAACAAATTCATAGCCTGATTTAGCCGTAACGTTGATAGGAGCCAAAGCACCTTTTGTATATGCACCTGCACCGGTTGCATTTTCTCCCTTTTCGGGGTCATTAATTTCCAGTTTTAGTTCATAGCGAGGAGTTGTAGTACATAAGACATCGTTTGTAGTTGAAATATCAATATAGTCAAAACGAGCATCATTCTGAGCCCATAAACCGATAATATAATTACCGGGGTCTAAAGTTTTATTATATGTAGCCGTTGTAAATGGTTTTTGCCAACCACTAGAAGCAAATTTGTCACTAGATATACGTAAATAATTTTTACCTGTGTTGGTCACTTGAATATCTCCACTTTCTTGTGTTTCTTTATAAATCCTAATCTTGGAATAAGTATCTTGCGAGTTGGCATAACGAATCTGCATAGTTAGAGCAGCTTGTTCATCACCGGAAATAGATAACGGTATATATATTTCACTGCCAGCATCTTCATGTACAGTCAACATATATCCACTACCGGAATATTCTCCACGCTCATTATTATTTCCAAATGTAGCCGTTTTTGGACCTGCAACGCCTGAATTAACGATAGTAAGTTTGTCGTAAGGAATCATAGCGTCTTCACATTCCAATTCCTTATGTTTAGTACACTCGACTATCGGTGCCACTGCAAATTGTGCGTAGTAAGTTACATTGCCTGTAGGAATGGTCGATTCAGTAATTTGATTACCACCAGTTGCAGCATCAAACCAACCTGTCATGTTATAGTTATCACGTGTTGCCTCGGGTAATGTACCTATAGCATCACCGGCATAAATGTCTTTACTTGCTGTAGCACAAGTACCGCCGTTGGTAGTAGCATCAAAAGTGATGGTATATTGTGGAATGGCTGCAAAGTTAGCAACAATAGTGGTTGCTTTATTTGGCATTGTGTACGTATAATTGGCTTCAGTAGAAACTGCTTCTCCTGCAACCGTCCAATTGACAAAGCGGCAATGCTCATTAGGTGTAGCGGTTAATGAAACCTCTTCATCTTTGGCATATTTACCGGTACCTGTAGCAGTACCCATGTTGTCGTCATTCACACTAACGGTTAAGTCGTATTTAGGAACTTCCACCTTTACATTTGTGGTAATATTGAGGTTGCTATTTACCGGCAGTGTGCAAGGATTTTGGGTATAGGTGTTCTTACCGTCAGAGAAGTTGTCAAAGTCGTAACCGGTGGCTTTTTCCCAAGTAAAGATAACTTGTGTTCCTTCGGGCACTTCGTCACCGCTATTGATAGTAGCACCATCCTTAATCTGTGCCGAAGTAGAACCTTGACTTGGTGGGGTGAATGTTACGGTGTGGTTAATGAATTTCTCTGTAATCTCTGTGGCACGGATTTCAGTAATATAGAATGTGCCACTATTTACGGATGTTACCGTTTGACCACTTTGACCAGGCCAGTTTTTTGCTTCATCTGTACCATTGACATAGATACGGATGTGGTCACGATTCCAACCATTAGCAGCATTATTCGCTACATACATATATTTCCATGTGTTGTTGGTGCTTGGCAGGTACGTTTCAATTGATCACCGTTATTATCATTGTAATCAAAGCAGAATGCCAGAGTAAAGTCTCCTTCTGTCTTATACCAGAAACCAAAACCGGTAGCGCCAGCAGAAGACGAAGAATTATATGCTGCATCTTTGCCAATTTCGTAACCATTCCAGTTATTATTCATATTACTAAATGTGAACTTCAGCACCTTATGACCAGTGAAGTATGAATCATCCTCTTTTGAGCAACTCATAGTAGCACTACCACCTTGCTTGCTCATATAAGATTCATTGTCAGGAGTTACAATCAAAGCATCTACTTTGGGTTTTTCTGCCCACTTGGTGTAGAGGGTGCAGGCTTCATCTTTTACCCAGTTGCCGTAAGCATCGGTATAATTCTCCACACTTGTGCAGAGAGTACCATCGGCATTCATGACCTTGGTAGTGCAATCTTGTTCAGCATAGAAACCTTCTACTATATAATTATCGCGCGTGGGCGCAGAGAAGTTACTAGTTGAATTGGAGTTATAGGTAACTTGGACACTACCAGCAACAGAACCACCATTCTTGTCCAGCTTGAGGTTGTAGGTCTTTGCTGTCCATTGAGCCGTATAAGTAGTGGCAGCAGCGGGCATAGTAGCAGCAACTGCCGGATTCCAACCAGCAAAGGTATAACCGGTCTTCTCGTAAACAGGAGCTTTCAAACTTGTGCCGAAATCAACATCACCGGCAGCCGTTCCTGCCGTTTTGAGAGTAGCACCATCAATACCTGCCCAAGTGAGGGTGTAGTGGTTTATACTCCACTGAGCCGTGTAAGTTACATCGTTGTCAGGCATAGTGGCTGCAACAGTAGGACTCCAACCTGTAAACTCATAACCTGTCTTGGAAACTGTAGGAGCAACAAGAGTAGTTCCATAATTAACAAGCCCTGCTTTCGTATAGTCACCTGTCAAGGTAGCGCCTTCAATATCCGCCCATGTGAGGTTGTGTTGGTTGATAGCGCAAGTTGCAGAGATAGTAATATCTTCTGTCAAAATCAATGGTGAACCCGATGTAAAGTCTTTACCATTAACTTGGAATGAAGTTGCAGAATATCCTTGCGCGGGCGTGAAAGTTATTGTAAGGATACATGTGTGCGCGAGGTCAGCACTAACGGAAGTCATATTTTGTGCAGAACCGGCAACGTCTGTGTATGCAACATTGATTGTTCCGTTAGCAACTTCACCAAGCGTTACCTCGTGGGTCAGCATGCCATTCGATTTGTTATAGCCGTAATAACTTGGCGAACTACTCTCGGTAGTAGTTGGAACTAAGGTGATATCGGTAGTTATATTCTCCTTAATGAACGACAAGCAGTTGTTGATGTCATGACTGCCAGGACGAACAGCATAGATACTATTTTTGTCAGTCCACGCCGTATTATCAGCCACATGGAAAGCGTTGTAGTCGGTAAACTCGGCAGTTGTGCAACTATACAGGTTTTGTGTGCCGGGAACTTTGGTCATGTCAATCTTGTTAGTCCAGCACTTATGACCTATACGGAAATAAACGTTGCTCCATTGTGTAGTTGAGTTATCAAAGTACACCTTATTTCCTGCTGCTGTTGAATAACTGCTTTCGGGCAAGAAGGTAGAAGCACAGATAATGGGATTATTTGTTTTGTTTACGCCTGTATTGGGCACATATACAATGATGTAGTAACGGTCATTGCCATTATAAAATACAGCACTGTTTTCGCCAACACCCCACGTGTCGTCCGTATTCATATCCGTGATATCGGTGCAATGGAAACCGGGGGAATTATATGTATAACCATACCATGTTCCATTTTTCTGAATCTTAAATTGACGTTTTTGATCACTCTTGTAGGTGTACCAATACCAATAGGTGCCATCATCGCTTGGCGTCATTTCATTGGCAGCCCAATCGCTTGTCCATGCTTCGTGATAGTAGTACGCTTGACTCCACTTGGCATAAATGGTTGTGTTGGCAGCAATCGGTGCTGCAAAGTCAAACGGAGTAGTGCAGGCATCATTAGCAAACCAGCCCACGAAAGTGAATCCATCAGCAGAAGGGTCTGCTGGTTGTGAGATAGTGCCGTTAGGAGAGGTGTAAAGTTCGTAATTATTGCCATGACCCATGAGGTTGACGGTAATAGTTACGAATTCAGGATAATGCACAGTTAAGGTGGGATCGTTTCCCGCAAAATTAACGGTAAAAGTATAATCACCGGCAGCCGTAGTATGAACGCCGACATTCTTACTTCCGTCCAAATACCAACCTGTATTATCATGATACATTATCATGTTGTCATCCTTAGCGCCATGATTCGTATTGTTATCCCATATTTGGAACCAATAATTAGTATTAGCGGCTAAGTTCTGTACGGTCACACTAGCGACCTGTTCTGTGCTATGACCTGTTGCCTTAACAAAATCATATTGAGTTTCCCAATTGTCTTTGAAGGTGCCTTTCATGTACCACACGGTAGAAAGGTCCTCTGTCCACTTAGCGTATAAGTCAATATTGTCTTCTAACTCTGTGCCTGCTGTAACAGGATGCTCAAATTGCTCATCTGAGAACCAACCATCAAAGTTAAATCCTGCTTTCGATAATGTTGGAAGAGGATCGGGAAGATTTGTTTGATCTTCTTCGTTTTCGGGACAAGTTGTACCGCCATCACAGTGATAAGTGATAGAATACCCCGTTGCCGGTGCTTCGGTGCAGAAGACATCGTCAGATGCGGTGATAGTAAAGTAGTCGTAATCGGTTGATTGATACTCTTTACCAATGGCTAAAATATACTTACCAGCAACTAAAGTTTCTAATGACTTTGTGTCTTCTTTCCAAGACGGATATACCGTGAAAGATTGAGCTTTAAGTGCCTTATTATAAGTATCACCATTGTATTCAAAATGATCATCGCCAGACATGTTAGTTGCCCATAAATCGAATTTTGAAGTTAAATTCCACGTCTGACTTGTTTTTGAACGAACTGTAAGAGAGCATGTCGTTGCTTCGCTTATTTCGAATGCATAGCATAAACGTTGACTATCACTATTTCCTGCACCTATTGCAATGTAATTGGGACTTGCCGTGGCAGGAGTTGCCCCAGCATCCGTTTCGGTTTCGTAGGCAGTTAATGGTTCAACTTTTCCACTTATTTTTAAATTCAATTCTTTTCCATCCTCTGCTTCCCATGTTAGGGTGTTGGTACAAACTTTGGTGGATTTCTTGAAAGTAGCAGTATAGTTCTTCGCAGCATTCATTGTAAAGGTGAAGGGGTTAGATGTTTCCGTGCTGGAACCGGTCCATTTGTCGAATGCGTAACCTGTATTTGGAGTTGCGGTAATAGTTACCTTTGTGCCTTCAGGAATAGCGGAGTCATCCGTTTGGTTACTTTCGGCAGAACCATGTCCGTCATTGCTCAACGTCAAAGCATACGTTTCAAAACAGAAGACATCGTCAGAGGCCTCAATGGTGAATTTGTCGAAATATACTGTCCACCAATGTTCTGAAGAATGAACTGCGACTACGTAATCATCTGCCGGTTGATTCGTAAATGTGCATTCTACATCGTTCCAAGTTTGATCAGATGCTCCGACGGTTTTTACTTGTTCACTTACCTTTTTGTAAGATTTACCTTCATATGTAAAAGTTTGAGAACCTGATTGTTTTGTAGAATATAAAATGATTGTTGCGGATTTATTGTTATAAAATCCTCCTGCTCTAATCGTGAATGCAAGATCTGCTGCTTTTGAAGTAGAAAAATGATAATAGATACATTTTGAATCGGCACTAGCGTTTTGCTTCATACTGATAAAATGACCATCTGATGCACTACTAACCATAGAACTAGCGTCTTTACCATCGCAATGCTTATCTTTTATATACTCACATGTTTCTACTCCTGTCGGACTAATCATTTTTGATTCATCCTCTGCTTCCCAAGTTAGGGTTTTGGTACATGTAGGAGTGGGGTCGTCACCACCACCTTTGTAAGTGAAAGTAATTTGACCCGCACCACATTTTTCGTCACCAGTAGATTTGAACTGAGCACGAACATAATAGTCACCCGCAGCAGGCACTACAATTTCTAGCGTTTCCGTCCATGTCTTTTCTGGATTGGAAGTTGTATAGGTCAATGGATGAGTTGCGTAACTCTTATTCCATGTGTTTTGATCAACTACCACGATAGGAGTATATAATTTTTTATCCTCTTTTACCATACAAGCAATTTCTACTTGATAGGTACCTTTTTGGAAAGTGTATTTTTGACGAGATTGAGCAACTTCAATGGCGTCATCGCCTTTAAAAAGACAATAACCACTGCTATGCTTCAAATTGCTTTCTCCCACACCACTCCATTCAAAGTCACCATCCAAAATAACATTGTTTGAGGATGTACCTGATAATGACGTTCCGCTGCCGTAGCTATTCCAATCAAAAGACAAAGAGGAAGGGATGTTTTCTCCCCACAGGTTAGTTACGCCGCCGAAGAGAAGCACTAAAAAGAGTGCGCGGCGGAAAAAAGTTGTTGTAAATGTTTTTTTCATGATGTTAAAATTTTATGTGTTAAACTTAAGTTGATTGTTTCTTATCTTAGTCGCTATCCAAAATAGCGTGCAAAAGTAATAAAAAAGTTTTATTTATAAAAATAAATACAAGACAAAATGCAGTCGGTGAAATTTACTGCAAAAAGATAGATAAAAAAGTATCAGCAGAAGCGAGGGTACAATGCCTTGCGACCTTCGCCATATCGACTTTGACAAAAACCATAAAAACCTCTTGAACAGGATGGGTACTATTGTACCTGCTGCTATGAGCGTGTGAAAATCCTTGTATGCAAGCATCCAGATATTTTTACCCACTCATACCATCACCCTCCTTTAGAGGCTATCATCCTCTTCAAGACGATAAACCTCGCGTTCGGCAACAAATCGCAAATGGCTGATACCACTCCGTTTAATCAGCAAGCGACTTGTGCCTCCGCTCTCCCCACCACGCAAGCGTGTCGGGGACCCCGAAGGGCAGAACGCAATTGGTTAATCGGTGAGTCGGTGAACCGGTGAGTTGGGGAAATGGTGTTTGCGCAAGCGCAATTGATGTAGCGCTGACGCGCTTGTTGTTTGCCTAACGGCAATTGTTGTTCCGCCGATGGTGGATTGATGTGTCGCCGGACTAAAAAAAGCGGTAAAAACCGCTTGAATGGATTTTTACCGCTAAAGGGAGATTTTGAAATTGCTTCGCGAGGGATTCTCCCGCAGATTTCGCAGACTTTTTTTATCACAAGGTTGTGTCATGTTGTTGCCGCCAAAAGCCAACTCGTTGGCGGGGCGGACACAACATCCATACACAACCCACGAAGAAACAAAGAAAACAAAATCGGTTGACGATTGACAATGCACAATGCACGAGGGTTGATGGGCGATTAACCGATTAACCGAAGGTAGAGGGAGAATTAGAATTGTGTTAAAAGGAAAGACATATACATCGGAAGGGTGAGTAACTTGCCCTCGCGACCAACATTATAATCGCCTAACTTAATGGCATGCGAGACATGATATTTCACCTCGTTGTTCATCACCGTTTTCAACGATTTGGCATTACCCGTCCGCGCTTTGCATTCAATAGGTACACATTCACCCTGATAGCGGAACAAAAAGTCCAATTCCACCCCACCATCTTTATGGTAATAATAAAGCTTGCGTCCCATTTTACCTAAAACATCCGCCATCACATTCTCGTAAATAGCCCCTTTATAGGTCCCTAACTGACCTTGCACAATACTACTCGCCGTTCCCGACTCAAGCATGCTGACAAATAGTCCGGTATCCGCCATATAGACCTTGAATTCCGAATAAATGGCATTGCCGTCTAATGGTAATTCGGTTGTCTCAGTATTATAGGCACGGCGAATCATTCCCGCGCCTTCAATCCACTGCAAACATCCCGCATAGTCACGACCACGTGCATTAGTACGCACAGCTGAATACATGAACTTCTTATTCTCACGCGCTAATTGTTTAGGAATAGAATTGAAACATTCTACAATACGTGACTTATCCGCATTGACGGCAACCCTTTATCACCAACGGCTTGCGATGGGGAGTATTCTTCCATGTTTCAAATATGTGCTCTATCTTTCGTCTAAACATATATTGTTGTATTACAGCGAATTATTATATATTGTACACATTTTCATACTGACTTTTTGCCTAGTTTGTCACGTTTTACCCTATGACTTTTGTGTAATATCTCACAAAATCTGCTGCAAAATTACAAAAATTATTCCATATACGCAAGTTTTTTGCAAAAAAACATACAAAAGTACTGTTGCGATAAAATAAACAAAAACCATAAAAACCTCAGAAAACCAATACGCAGCGTTGCTGCTAACGTGCTAAACACATTCATAAAGTCCTATTATGCAAGCATATAGTCCTTTCTGTATTTCTTTATCATAGTCCTACAGACTATTGGTTTTCTGACGATAAACAGATATAAACTATTAGTTTATGGGGAATCGGTGAATTGGTGAGGCGGTGAGGCGGTGTTTGCGCAAGCGCAATTGATGTAGCGCTGACGCGCTTGTTGTTTGCCTGACGGCAATTGTTGTTCCGCCGATGGCGGATTGATGTTTCACGGACGCAAAAAAGATGTTCGTGGAGCGTCCGTGAAAACGTCCGTGAGATGGCGAAAAGTCAGTAAATACGGCACTATGCAAATCTTCGTGAAGTCGTGAATTCTCGTGAAGTTCACGAGATTTCACGGATGTTCATTTTTACAAAAAAGTGGAGTTAGGATATTGAGGATTTAGAGGATTTGCGTTGGTTGAAATCCTCAAAATCCTCAAAATCCTCAAACTATAACACGTCCCTCGCGCTACGCCACGATATATCGTGCTCGGGACGGAGTTATAGAACGCTGCGCTAATTGAACGGCACGGAGCCCTAGTAGAACGCTGGCGCTAATAGAACGCAAGCGGGGCGTTAGGACGGTGCATCGCTCCGTTAAGGGCTACGCCATCGTTATAACGCTTCTTAACGTCGCTCGCGCAATTAATGTTATACACAAATACAACACAAATACAACACAGATGGTATAGAAAGAACCCGTAAAGAACCCGTAAAGAACCCGTTATGAACCGCTTACGAACCGCTTACGAACCCGTTTGTAGCAGCGGTGAGGCGGTGAATCGGTGAGGCGGTGAATCGGGGAGTTGGTTAATTACCAGATGAGGCGGTAGGCGACGACGTCGTGGGAGGGAATGGTGACTTTACGCGGGTGGGTGGTGTCCGCTTCGTCCTGATGCGACCAGAGGTTACGTACCTGATACGTGTGCCACGAAGTTTCTAAAGAACGGCGGGACAGGTTGTCGTACATCTGGAAAGAACGGAAGTCAAGGTTGATGGTACGTTCCTCCAACGAACGGTTGAGGACACAGAAAGCCCAGTCACCGTTGGCTAAGGGTTTGAGCCAATACTCCAATCCTGCTTCTACGCGGTGACGCAAGCCTTGTATGCCCAACGAATCCTGGTCAACAGCGATAAGTTCCTTATTAAGCAGAATGGCAGCCGTCTCTTTAGACATAGAGCGTACGTCATTACCCACGATAAGCGGGGCCGCCATCATGCACCATAGCGTGAATTGTGCGCGGTCCTCACTCAGACTCATACCATTACCTACTTCAAGCATGTCGGGGTCGTTCCAGTGGTTAGGTCCGGCATACTTACGGAGTTTCTCGTTGGAGTCCACAATAGTCATGATACCGAGTGACTGCCATCCGCCGTGGTCGAGGGTGCAGTCGAAGCAACACGTTATGTCGCCCGTCGTGCGCCAGCAATGCCCAATAGGTGCCGCCCATTCGTAGGCTTTGTTGTTCCCATTCGCAAAGGGAGAAGAGGATGTCACGACCGGACTGACGCAAAGCCTTAGCCATAAGTGAATAGGCCTCTTTGGCATTGCGTGAATCGGTGTTGCACCAGTCGTACTTGAGGTAATCAATACCCCATGAGGCATAGGTAATGGCATCTTGGTATTCGTGTCCCTGGCTGCCCGGACGTCCTCCACAAGTTTCAGAACCGGCATCCGAATAGATTCCTATCTTGAGTCCTTTGGAGTGAACATAGTCGGCAAGGGCTTTTATGCCGGACGGGAAACGTGTGGGGTCTTCGTGGATGAAGCCGAGGTTATCGCGTTCGCCGTGCCAGCAGTCATCAAGGTTAAGGTATATATATCCGGCATCACGCAAACCCGAACTGACCATCGCATCGGCGACGGTGCGGATAAGTTCTTCGTTGATGTCGCAACCGAATTTATTCCACGAGTTCCAACCCATCGGCGGGGTGGCGGCTAAAGCGGGTTTGTCCGGAGACACATGATCGACTTGTACCGGTTGAGGCAGTTGAGCAAAAGCACAAGGTGCGAGGGCAAAGAGAACGTTTAGCGTGTAGCGTTTAACGTTTAGCGTGTAGCGTTTAGAGATTAGCATGGTGTGAGATAACAGATAACAGGTAACAAGTAACAGGTAATAGAATGCCGCAAGCGCTTAGTAGAACGGGCAAAGTCCTAATAGAACGCCTGCGGCTAATAGAAGGTGTGTAAAGCTTAATGCTTAACGTACCATGAGTTTGGTCGTATTGCCGTTGTAGCGGATGATATAGACACCGGGGGAGAAGGGGAATTGGTTAATCGGTGAATCGGTGAATCGGTGAACCGGTTGGCCGGTGAGGGTGAAGACCTCAATGATGGACCGGTTAATCGGAGAATCGGTGAATTGGTGAATCGTTTCTAAGCCAGTGGGGTCGGTGGAGTTAGTACGCAGTTGGAGGCAGACAAGTGTGACAGAGGTGGCCACCTCGGATTTAATCATCATACTGCTGACGTTGGTGATTCCCGTGAGGTCAGCCACTAATGAATCGACACCTGCTTCCGCTTTACCTACTTCGGCTGCATCGGAGTCGCCGTTGACATAGAGCGTGACAGAGCCTGTGGTGGCAGCAGCGAAACGCAGATAGAGGTTATTGTATGCGGTCCAGTCATCCGCCAGTTCCCAACCGCAGGCAGCCCATTCGCCATTGAAAGTGACGGTGTTGGTAGCTTTGTCAAAAGATGAGCTCCAGAGTGTAGTAGCGTCACCTAATTGGAGAGCTGTTCCTTCGGGACAGTCACCTGCGGGCGTGGGAGGCGTGGGGGGCGTGGGAGGTGTAGGCGTGATGGTGTCGCCACAGAAGACCTTAGCGGCAGCGGTGATGACAATTTGGTCAAAAGCTACCCATCCTTCGCCGAAGAGCCCTAAGATATAGTCGCCTTCTTCCAAGGTCTGGTTAGCGATGTTCCTGCTACTGAAAGGTTCATCATTGCCACTGCCTAAATCGTGGAAAGAGAGTTTGCCATAGGAGTTATTATCATAGGTGATGGTACCGTCTTGTGACGCAGCCCCTTTTTTGTATATATTCATCCATCTGTTTCCTCCGTTGGTACACCACACATCGAAGGCGTAAGTGGATGCGGGCAGGTTGACTGCATAATAAGTTTCTCCCCGCGAGTCTTTATGGTCGATATATCCGGTACCATGTGAGCCGGCATAGTAATGGTCAGACGTGATGTACTGCATATAGCCGGGAGTTCCTTCTCCTCCGGTAACGGTTACATAGTCTGTTTCACATTGTAATGTTTTGGTGTTGGTACATGTGGAGTCTTCGGGCGTTGGAGGCGTTGGAGGCGTTGGAGGAGTAGGGGCGTCGCCACCTTGTAGCGTAAATTCAGCAGTTTTGAAACCTACTTTTTCGTTATTGCCAAACCGTCCTTGGAAATAATAATCTCCTGCTGCGGCTACGACAACGGTATAGGTAACAGGCACTTCGGTGCCTTTGTTAGCATCGTTGAAAGAAACCTGATTTAGGTCTTTGGTTGCCTGATAAGTGCCGATGAAGAAATCGGGTGTATTGACAGAAGGACCATTCTCATTGGCGATGAAGTTCATCACGATGGTGTAGGTACCGGCTTGGAAAGCGTGTGTTTCTTTAGCGCGGAAATAGGGATTTTCCTTCACGGACGTATAACCGGAAACGATGTCGTTCTTGACATTGTATCTGTTTTCGCTCCAATAGAAATTTCCATTAGGAGCGTCCCACCATCCTTCGGTGATGACGGTGTATTTACCATCATTACTCAAGTGTGGTACGCCATTGTCGGCAGTTGTACCTGAATAGGTAAAATCATACGTAAAATCTGCTGCTTGAGCAGTGTTTACAGCGCCTAAGAACACTACTGCGAGTGCTAAGCGGAAGAGAGAAGAAAGTGTTTTTTTCATAAGTTTGTTAATTGTTAATTGGTGAATCGGATTTTTATGCTCTAAAAAATCTTTATGTTTTCGGTGCTTCGCAACGTTAAGGGGGGCTTCGCCACCGTTATAACGCTTCTTAACGTCGCTTCGCTTTTTTATTGGTGAATTATTTTAGGGAGGGCATTTGGTCGCGGCTGATTACATAAGGTTGTTCCCAAGCGTTGTTCCACCATTCGATGGGAGCGTGCTCGTGGGGAGTGGTGGTGTCGGTGAACCAATACGAATTAGGTGATGCCGATTTGGTTCGTTTGCTATCATACCACGGCATGAAGTACGCCCACTTGGCACCTGCATTCCATTGGTCTTCTATAGTGCCACCATTGCCGAACTCGGACAGGGTGAGCATTTTATTGGGATAAATCATTTGGTCGTAACCGAAATAGTTGTAGAAACTGGGTGCTTCTTTGTTATAGATGTCACGTCCGATTATATCGACATACTTGTCGCCCGGATACCAAGCAAAGTCAGACCCTTGTGTGGTCCAAACCCAGATGAGGTTATTGAGCCCCTTGGTGTTGACGAAGTAGTCCCACATGAATTGCCACAGTTGCACTTCGGTGGCGGCGTCTCCGCCTTTTCCCCACCAGAACCACTGTCCGGCAGCCTCATGATAGGGACGCCAGAGGATAGGTATGTGTCGATCTCTGAACCCTTGCAAGAACTCGGCTACGCGGTCAAGATCCTGCATGAAAATCTTGTTTTCCCACGTACCGGATATGAGGGCATTGGAAGCCTTAAAAGAGGTCTCGTTAGGTTTATACGTACTGTTGGATGAAGTGGTAGTAGTGGCTTGTGATTTAGGAACAATATGGTGCCACATGCCCATAATGATACCGTTGTTTGCCCACCAATCCTCATAGATGGCGTAGGAAACATACACTTTCTTTGCCCAATCATCGGTCAAGGTAGATTGAATCATATCGAAGCAGGTCATAGCGGGGTACTTGCCGGTATGGTATTTGACCCATTCGGCTTCGTTGATGTTCCAGTTAACATTAGCCATCGCTCCGGACAGAACTTTGCGTCCGTACGTTTTACGGAGGTAGGTATATAGTTTCAGCGCTTCCGGACTAGGGTTGGGCGTACACAACTCATCACACACATAGAGGGATGTGTCCTCGGTAGGTGTGGGAGGATCGGGAGGAGTAGGTCCCGGCGGCGGTGTCGGTTCAGTGCCACTTTCTTTCTTATCGCATCCGCTGAATAGCATTGCCGTACATATCATACAGCATGCCAGCACGTAACAGATAGATTTTGCCATTGATTAGATATTTATTAAATGGTGAATCGGTGAGTTGGTTAATCGGTGAATCGGTTATTTCGTCTAATGCGGAGGGTGTGGGAGGTACGTCGGTATAGACGGAGCATAGTTGGCTGTCTGCAGCCCAAGCGTTGTATATTTTCTGCCCCCAGTTGCAAGTTTGCCCTTTGGTAGATTGTGTGGCAGGGGTTCCGTTGTATTGGTCAGTCACCATGTCCAAATAGCCAACTCCGCCTCCGTTTCCCCACCATGACCATGAGAACCAACCGACATTGTTGGTCTTGCAAGTAGAGATGATAGCATCTTCATCCACATCGCCGTCGGAGTGATACCACCCAAATTCACCGATGCACAGGCACAGGTTTTGGTTCAAGACGTTCGTTATATTACTCTCTACCGTGCCGGGTTTGCCAGCCGAGCCGTACATGTGAATAGAGAAGATGATATTCTTGTCAGGGTCGGCATTGAATATATCCCAGCCGCTATTAGGTATAGAACCGGCATGTTGTCCCCATCCGTCTGCATCGACCATGAGACAATGTTTAAGTCCTGCTTTTCGTATGGTAGAGACAGCGTTTTTGTAAGCATTTACCCATGCCGTGGTATTCCATTTGCCTCCCCATTCGTTGGCTATATTGATGATTGTTGTGTGCTCATGTCCTTTGAGTGTAGAAGCCATCTCCGTCCAGTAGGACACACATTTATTCAACGCATTAACATCGTCTGAGCCGGTAGCATCGTGCGCCTCAATGACCAAGACCATCTTGTTAGATTCGCAACATTGAATGATGGATGCCAATAATTGTGCAGGAATTTTGGAGTATTGCCCTCCTGTTCCAATGGCTATCCGCACGGCGTTGGCACCGCGTGAGCGCATCTGTGCTATTTGTTGTTCGTATCCCTTGCCGATATACCACGCGTATGCAAGATTAGTACCCCGCATGACAAAGGGGTGGTTTTTGGCATCTAATAGTTGTTTGCCACTAACTACAAATCCATGATCTCCAACAATAGGCGTGTCGCCTCCACCTCCACCGCCGGTGAGATAAGCCGAAGTGACGGTGAGTGAGCCGCTCTCGCAAGACAGAACTATTTTCTCGACCGAGTATTTACGCGAGGCATTGAGGTTGGCACTGACTTGTGTGGCTCCACTGCCGAATTCTATTTTGGTGTCGGGGTCGGTATCACCGGTATAATAGATCTGCATGTTACCCGGTTGGGCAGCGGATTGGAAGTGTACAACAACGGAGTTATAATCACTACAGTTCTTGCCGTCCAGCCACCATCCGGCTCCTCCCCAAGAGGAGAAGGTGATGGTTGAACCACTGACGGACGTGGACCACATGTTGATTATTGACGATGTGGATAGTGAGTAGTCGGCACGTACTATGGTGACGGAGAGTAGGGATAGTAATATGATGAAGAAGCGAGGCATTTTGGTGAATTGGTGAATTGGTGAATTGGTGAGTTGGTGAATTATTTTGTGGGGTTGAGAAGGACGATACGGGGGTTATCTAAACAGATATGGACATCATGTTTATTAGGCGCATCGCAGTTCTTACCGAACAGGATAACGTTGAATTTCTTGTATTTAGACATGTCGTCTAAGATTAAGTCGGCACGTCCATCGGTGGAGAAGGGACCTAATTTGTCATATTTGAAGTCGGTTAAAGGAATGGTGAATGTCTCCCATCCATCGGTTTTAAACTCTTTGACGGTCCATTCATCGGTAGTGGCGTTACCGTCTACCAACCACGGAGCCCATTGTGCTTGTGGAGTTGTATTCGCTCCGTCATCTCCCAATGAGAATTGACCGGACAGGGGTTCGAACCAGAAGTGCAAAGGTTGGTCTGTCCACGTGAGTATATTGGCCTCGAAACGCAGGCCGTATTTGGTAATATCTTTATCTGCCTCCAAGAAGGGGGTACGAATCTCTTGGTATTGATCCCAATAGCATCCTGCCAAGTCCTCCTGGCTCCAGAACCACTCACCCACTTGTTCGCGTTTAATCAACAGATAAGCGCCATCGCATCCGTTCTCATCGGTATAACGACCAATCTTCCACGGATTGCCGTAATAACCTTGGTTGAACGGTTCCTCTCCGTGATTAAAGTCAATGATGAGGTTGGTCTTATCGCGGAAGCGGAAAAGGGACTGACGGATACCGTATTTACTCTGTACGGTGATGGGACCCTCTTGGCTGCCTTGCGGAGCTACGCAGATGAGTTTATTGCCGTCAAAGGATACAATGTCTGCTTCGATAGAATCGTTCTCGGTTGCCCCTCTAAACCATACAGTGAGGGGTTCGTAGAAGAATGAGCCATTGATAACAACTTCTTGTCCGTCGGGTACATATTCACACTTGAGTGAGTTGAGACGCGGAGCAGGTATATACGTTTCGAAATCATAGGAAGCCGAATACCCGTCTGCGGTGGTTGCAATCAGTTTATAGGTGTGATTTTCGGAGAAAGGCACACTCAATATGATAGCGTGTGACGTTATGTAGGTTGGGTTCAGCGTAGCAGCGTCATCGTCAAATCGAACAGAATTGACGGCTTGCAGATTGCTACCAATTATTACTATTGTTTGCAATTTCTCTGCCGCATAGATGGCAGAGTCGGCTTGTTCGGGGTAGGGAGTGCGTATGTAGTCAATTACAGGCGGTTTACCATTTCCACCCGTTTCGTCTTTTTTACAAGCACTAAAGCATGCCACAAGGGCTACCAATACAATTAAAAACCTATATTTCATATTCGTATTATTTAAGCATTATTTTTTATAATAAGGCACCGGTTCGTCAGCCAAAGTAGGAGAGGCTGTTATTTCAGAGCCCGGAACGGGCAGTATCAGTTGAGCAGCCGTAATCATGATGGGCTCGTATGACGGGTTCGATGTTATATACGGTTCGCGTGTATTTTCGTTTTCAATAGTTCGTACGGTCTCATCGGGATAATAGGTGCGATGACGTTCCATACGGTTCAAATAAGCCACAGCGCTATTGGCATTGCGGTAATACATGCGCTTGATGTCAAAGAAGTTGATTCCTTCGAAGGCGAACTCGCAGCGACGTTCTTTGATAAGGTCGGTATAGGTTACCGTGGAAACTTCCGGCAGTCCGGCGCGTTTGTGGTGAACGCGATTGAAGACATCTATAGCCAAGGCGTCGGTTGTTGACTCACCGGCACCTATGCAGGCTTCTACGTAGCACAGATAGACGTCCGCCAAACGGAGTAGGTAACTATTGTTACCGGCATCTTGTTGATCGCCTACACCGCCACCGCAGTCAGCAGATTTGCCGAGTACGTATTTCTTGATGTTGGCGAGGACTTCGTTGTTATCTTCCATCTTATTGCCGGAGGCGTCACGCACAACAAAGTTGTAGGTGTATCCACCATTGGCTTTATTGATGTTAGGATAATAATCACCGAGAGTCATAAAAACCCACGGGCGACGCAAATCGTCTTCGTCATAACTCTCCTGCAGGCTCAATGTAGGTCCTTTACCTTGTCCCCAAGCCACGTCGCTAACGAATGTGCTGCGGCTCCAGTGGGAAGTACGCGAGTTGCCGGTGGCATAACCGCCGACCATGTTTTGAATAGCAAACAACGACTCTCCGCAGTTATTAGCCTCTATATCAAAGAGGGTAGCATAGTCGGGGTAGAGTTCCAGACCGGAGTTCTTGATGACATCCGTTGCATATTCTTTGGCTTTTTGGAAGTACTCGTCGGATTTGGCGTAGTCTAAGTGGCTTGCCATGGTTAGATAAACCTTAGCCAATAATCCCTTGGCTGTCCAACAGGTTGCCATACCGGGCGTGTTAGCAACCTCGGGGAGGTTGGTAGCAGCAAACTGCAGGTCTTCAGTGATGAAACGGTACACGTCCTCTTGCGTGTTGCGATAAAGGGCAGTATTCATCATGGCACGGTTGTTTTCCACAATTGTTACGGCGCCCCAATACTCTGTTAAAAAGTAATACGCGAAAGCGCGTGCACAGCGTGCGTGAGCCAGACCTTGTGTGATGGCTGTTTCCGGAACACTATTCTTTCGTGCAGCATCGGGCATGTCGTTGATGATATTATTGGCAAACGAGACGATACGATAGAGCCCTTGCCAACCCTGTGTCAAATAGGTGTTGTTGGAACCAAAGGACATATAGTAGAACTGTCCTTCCTGATCATAAGTGTAAAATAGGTCGCCTGCTAATTCGTCACCTGCCATCCACATAAAGGACATTTGAAAATTACTCCATGCCTTGGCGGCATACAGTGAGTAGCAGTTCTGCTCAATAGCCTTGGCAGAGGTGTAATAATTATCAGAGGTGAGGGTGTCTTGCGGCTCATTGCTAAGAAAATCTTTGCAACTACTGAGTACTGCCGCAAGCATTGCTAATAAAATAATCTGTTTTTTCATATCACAAGATAGATTGTAGGTTGACAAATTAGAAGACTAAATTAACACCAAAGGTGAATACGCGCGGTGAAGGATAACGTCCCATATCGATGTTAGTCATACCGGCTTGCTGGTTGTAGGCACCAATCTCCGGGTCAAAGCCTGAATACTTGGTGAACGTCCACACGTTTTGTGCATTGAAATACAAGCGCAAGCTGGTCATGTGTGCTTTTTTCATCAAAGCAGACGGGAAATTATACGCCAAACTCAAATTGGAAATTCGCAAGTACGAGCCGTCTTCAATCCAGCGGTCGGACATACGATTGTTTCGGTTGACATCGGTTGTGGACCAACGTGGCATAGAAGGATTATTGCTTACGTACATATTGGATGCAGTTTTGTTGGTGGGATCTCCATCTACGTAACCATACTGTACGCGGCCGGAGATAGAAGTGGCCTGGTTATCCCATAATGAGTTCATACCTTCGGTTTTGACGCGTGTGTAGTTCAAAATTTTACCGCCTACAGATCCGGTGAAATTGATTCCCAAATCAAAGTCCCAGATACGGAAGGTGTTGCTCCAACCTAATGTAAATAGAGGCGTCGGGTCACCAATGATTTTTTGGTCTGCATCGGTAATCTTACCATCCCCGTTCAAATCTTTGTATCGTATGTCTCCGATCCATACACCGGATGAGCGATCGATACGGTTTTCGCCTTTTCCATTATCCACTTGGACAGGGCCTTTTTTGATTTCCTCTTCGTTCATAAAATATCCGTCGGTTTCAAAACCATAGAAACACCCCATCGGGTTACCTTCTGTGATAATGGTAGCAGTTTGGAACTCGGAATACCAATCCAGTTTGCCGTAGATAGGTGTGTTTTGCTTATCCAGTGCCATGACTTTGTTGCGGTTGACGGAAATGACGATATTACTGGTCCAAGAGAAGAGTTTAATATCCACCGGTACGACATTCAACGAGATGTCTATACCGCGGTTACGCACCTTACCGATGTTCTGCATCGGAGTGGCGATACCATCCCACGATGCTTCGCCACCCAAGATGGCAGGAACGGAAGGTGTAAGAAGTAAGTCTTTTGTATTTTTCTCATAGAGATCAATGCTCAAATCAATGCGATTCTTGATGAGTGCAATATCTACGCCGACATTCCACTGTTCACTGGCTTCCCATTTCAAATCGGGATTAGCAAAGTTGGACATACGATAGGCGGTACCCATGGGGGTGATAAGAGCCATCATCTTGGAGCTGAATAAGTAGTTGTCAATATTGGAATTACCTACCTGACCGTAACCTACACGTATTTTCAAGTTGGTTATTTCCTCTATGTCTTTCAACCAAGGTTCTTCCGACATACGCCAAGCCAAAGCTACAGACGGGAAGCAACCCCAGCGGTTGTTAGGACCGAACTTGGAACTGGCATCGCCACGGATGGTAAATGTGGCTAAGTAACGGTTGTCGTAGTTGTAATTGAAACGACCAAAAACAGACATCGTGGTGGCAAAGTCTTTCCAACCATTGTTGGTGACGTAGTCACCGTCGGTTGTCATAACCTGTATGTCATTGCTGCTTAGATTCTTTTTCTGCAAGGATGATCCTTCCCATGCTGATTTAGACATTTCAAAACCAACCATGGCACCAACGGTATGTTTGCCTTTGAAGGTTTGGTCGTAGGTGGCATACGTTTTCCACAACCAATAGGTGGAGCGGTCGTTTTGTTCAAAAATCTTGTTAATATTATTCTCTATACTACCAAATTTATACGTAGGAACAAAGCCTGTGTTTTTGGCTAAGTTGATGTCAAAACTGAACTCGGTACGTACGTTTAATACGGGTAGAATATTGCCTTGTGCATAGATGCCACCCATGATACGGTCGCGTACAAGGGTGTTGTTTTTCATTTGCGCCATAGCAACAGGGTTATAGGCTGTAGAGGAGTTGACGGTGCTTGGGCCGGCATAGTTACCATCAAAGTTCTTTACCGGCACATCCGGTTGCATTGTTAATGCTTGCATCAGAATACCATCGACACCATCGTTTTGGATGATTTTCTCTTTGGTACGTGCATAGGATACAGAGCCTCCCACTTTGACGTATTTGCCAAATTCGTGGTCTATGTTGGTACGCAATGAGTAACGCTCAAAGTCAGAACCTTTGATTGTACCGTCTTGATTGGCGTAGTTACCGGAAACGGCAAATTGTGTGGACTTGACACCACCGGTCAATGACAATGTATGACTGTGCATCAATGCGTTGTGGATGATGGCATCTTGCCAATCTGTTCCTTTACCTAATATGCTTATGTCGCGGTAGGCATCATTCAGCGAAGCGGCATATCCCTCGTTGTATAAATCTTGCTGATAGGCGGCATATTCCTGCAGATTCATCATGTTCAGTTTCTTGGCAAAGGTTTGTATGCCTATATAGCCATCGTAGGATATATTGACTTTGCCCTCTTTACCATGCTTGGTTGTGATAATGACCACACCATTAGCACCTGCAGCACCGTAGATGGCGCACGCCGAAGCGTCTTTTAATACGTCCATTGAGACAATATCGCCCGGCGCGATAGCTGCCAACGGACTGACACGGTTCTGACCATTAGAGCCGCCTGCCCAATCAAAACCGGCAATGGATGTTCCCGAGCCGTTCATGGGAATACCGTCAATGATGTACAGCGGCTCATTGTCTCCATTGATAGATGAAGCACCACGTACACGAATACTGGCAGCAGCGCCCGGAGCACCGGAGTTGGCAGATACTTGCACACCGGCTACGCGTCCCTGCAACATCTGATCGGCATTAACAATGACTGATTCGCGCAGTTTGTCTCCAGACACAGAGCCCACCGAACCGGTCAAATCCACTTTACGCATGGTACCATAACCGACCACGACTATGTCTTCCAACACTTCTGTGTCTTCTAACATACTGATTTTTAGAGAGGTTTGATTGGTGATTTTAATCTCTTGGTTTTTGTAACCAATGGATGAAATGACCAATACAGCCCCTTTGGGCACATTTAATTCAAAAGCACCATCCAAATCGGTAATTGTACCATTTGTAGTGCCTTTAACCAACACATTGGCACCAATCATCGGTTCATCACCGTTTGTGCCATCCAATATCACACCCTTTATATTTATTTGCGCGCTTACGCATGTGTACGCGAGTGTGAGAAAAAAGATAGAAAGTAGTTTTCTCATGATTGAACGATTAAAGAAAAAATAGAAATTGCAGGTCAAACCAATGACCTGCAACTAAAAATAATCCTGCTTATTTCATCATAGTACCCAGAACGGAGTATTTAACGCCACTCTTCATGATATACATAGCACCCTTGTCCATAACCTTGATTGCTTTAGCTTTGGCAGCCACTACATCATTCAGACCGGTAGCACTCTTGGTGTAGAACTTCGTGCTAATCAACTCAGATTCGCCATCGTAGGTATTCAAGATTACACCGGCAGCTTGGCTGTCTTCGCCAATTACCCATGTGTTACCGCCTTTCTTGGCGTAGTTGATAAGTTCTTTAACAAGGTATTTGTAATCGGAAGCACCGGTACCGTCTAACAAGTTACCAATTTCCTCTTGCGGATTGTACCAATCGTCCATGGCAACCAATTTAGCGATACCATAACCTAATTTCTTTTCAGCGCTTAAAACATTGATGCGGAATACGACAACGTCATTCTCGTTCAGAGCTTCGAGTTGGCTTTGGAAAATCTTAATTCCGTAGTCACCATTCTCAACACCGCCAACAATGGGTTGTACCTCAGTAGCGCCCGTGATATCATACGGATCAGCACCGCCTTCTACATAGCATTTTTTAACAGTGACGGTTCCCATCATTTCGGATTGGATGTACACTTTTTGAACGGCACTCTTCTTCTCCTTGTTCAGTTCAATACGGATTGTTCCGTTACCGGGTGTACCGATTTTTTGCTCATAGCCGGCACTTTGATCAGCAGTACCATACTCTACACTTACGGCAACTTTCCAATCAACGGGCTCAATTTCAAGAACGACGGCATTGTAGTTGGTCCAAGGCTCTCCGCCAATCCACCAACCGGCGCCACCTTCCCACGCTGCGGGGAATGTAATGTTGTTACCACTGACTGTTACTCCTCCCCAATCGGTACCGCCGTTGGCTGAACCACATTTGCTCATGGGAAGATCCAAATTTTGAGCAAACATCATGGCACTCATCATAAGTGCGCAAACAAAAAAGAAACTTTTTTTCATTGTTTTAGTTGTTTAAATTGTTAATAATAGGGTTAATTATTATGGTTTTGAAACCTACTAATAGAAAACCACTGCAAAGTTACTGCTTTGCAATGATTTATTCATGCACAAAAAAATCCAATGCTGATACTTTTTTGTCAAAAGTCGTTTTTTGTGATTTTTTAGAGGATGATTTTGTTCTTTTGATAGGTGTTTTTGAAGGCAGTCGGTGTGATTTGCTTATATTTGAGGAATAAGCGATTGAAGTTGCTCAGGTTGTTAAATCCACATTGATAGGCGATCTCGGCAATGCTATGGGTTGTGTCTACTAACATGCGTGACGCATGGCCCAAACGAATGTTGGTTAAGTAATCACTGAGGGTTTTGCCGGTGCGTAATTTGAAGAACCTGGAAAAGCCAACAGGGGACATGCCTACCATATCCGCAATTTCTGCCAAACGGATTTCTTCGAAATAGTGCTGCTCAATATATTCTTTTACTTTGCGCACTCTCCGCGAATCCGATATGGGTGTCTTTTGGGCAAAAGCTCCACTGGACAATACACGGGCATGAGTGTCTGAAGACAGTAGATGAAGTAAGGAGATAAACTGCAGAAACTTCTCAAAGTGGTCTTCGTTGTTAGAAATATTGACCAGTAATCCGTATACGCGCAGAATTGTCTCTTCGGAAAAGGACAGGCCATTTTCTGCGCGTTGGAGCATGGTTGCGATGGAGGAAAATTGATTGCGCTCAAGCAGCCGTTTGGGCAAAATGTCAGATGAGAACTGAATGGTAATTTCGCGCACGTCTTTATTGGTGCATGTGCCTTGTTCCCATGCGTGTTCAAGCGGACTTGTAAGAAGTACTAATTCAAGATTGCCGATGTACTCAATACTATCGCCGACAATGCGCCTGACACCCTGCCCATTGTGGATGAAGTTCAGTTCACAAACCTCATGTGTGTGAATGGGATAGGTGAATTCTTGTTTATGACGATCTGCAATATATAAACAATCTTTTTCCGATAATGGACTAATCTCAGCAATTACATTTTGGGCCATAGTGAATGTTAAAATAATACTACAAAATAAAAATGTGTTGCAAAATTACATCTAAATTTTGAAATATGCAAATTTTTTTTGTAATTTTGCATAAAAATTAGACGTTTTTTGCTCAAAAAGCCTTCGTATATCCTCTATGGGATATGTCGTCGGCCACAATAATGGGTGATGAACGAATGATTTTTGCAGAAAAATTTGCATGTATGCAAAAAAAAGTGTACCTTTGCACGCTAAAACGTATGCACAATGAAGAATATAGCATTTATCATCAATCCAATTTCCGGGGCAATCAATAAACGTAAGTTGCCCAAACAGATCGAAAAAGAGTTAGATCATACCCATTGGCTGGAGAATATCGTTTTTACGGAATATGCCGGCCATGCTACCGAGTTGGCTCGTCAATATGCCAAAATGGGCTTTGATGCTGTGGTTGCTGTGGGCGGTGACGGTACGGTTAACGAAGTCGCACGCGGGTTACGCGACACGCAGACGGCATTGGGTATCATACCCACCGGCTCGGGCAATGGTTTCGCCCGTCATATAGGTATGTCCATGCGCGTGAACAAAGCCATAGAACAGATTAACCATAGCGAAGCGATTTATGTGGATTACGGAATGGTGAATGACTATCCTTTCTTCTGTACTTGCGGAATAGGCTTTGATGCACTCATTGCCGACCAGTTCGCCAATGCGGGGACTCGTGGTATGAAAACGTATTTGCAGAAAATACTCAAAGACCTGTTCTCCTATCAGCCGGAACATTATACCATTCACGGTGATGGAATAGACCTTACTCCGCAGGCCTTCCTGATAACGTTTGCTAACGCCAATCAATGGGGGAATGACGCTTTTATCGCACCTAAAGCCAGTATTCAGGACGGCAGGATGGATATCGCCATTTTGAGCAAATTCCCGCTTATTGCCGCTCCTGCCATGGCATTCAATCTGTTTACCAAGAATATAGATAAAGATATGTTCATGCACACCATACAGGCAAGCGAAATAACGGTGGTGCGCGAGCAGGAAGGTCCTATGCATGTGGATGGCGAACCCCTCCAAATGCCCAAGGAACTGCATATACGCATCGTGGAAGACGGGCTGCGCGTATTGGCGGAAAAGCGGTTTTAAATTGTAGGGTTCACCGATTCACCGATTCACCAGTTCACCGATTCACCAGTAGATATGAAGATACAAATAATCAATAAGAGCAAGAACGCGTTACCCAAGTACGAGTCTGAACAGGCTGCCGGCATGGATATACGCTGCAATATAGATGCCCCCGTTACGTTGCAACCGTTGGAGCGTCATCTGTTCCCTACGGGGTTGTATATGGAACTGCCGCAAGGTTACGAAGCACAGATACGTCCGCGTAGCGGCTTGGCTTTCAAACGCGGTTTGACCGTACTGAACAGCCCCGGTACTATTGATTCGGATTACAGGGGTGAGATAGGGGTGCTGCTTATTAACCTGAGTAATGAACCGCAGACCGTTGAACCGGGTGAACGCATCTGCCAGATGGTCATCGCGCGTCATGAGCAGCCGGAGTTGGTACAGGTGGAAGAAATCAATGACACCGACCGCGGAGCAGGCGGGTTCGGACATAGCGGAACAAAGTAGCGTTGAAAAGTAAGTTTTTAGTCATAGTGTTGGGCATGTGGGTATCGTGTAAGGCGATAGCCATGACGACCGTGGCACCGGATACGATGACGGTCGAGCAACAGCAGCAGTTCCTCTATTACTTTTACGAGGCGGAGCGGTTGTGGCAGAACGGACAGTATGCCGACGCTTTTGCTATGTTCGATTTCTGTCACGAACTCAATCCCGCAGACGCTATTACGAACCGCTATTTGGGACATGTGTATAACGGCTGTAACCTAACCAATCAGGCATTAACGTATTACCGTCATGCTTGGGAGCAGGACCCGCATGAGTGTTGGAACGAATACGCCGTCACGCTTTACAACACCGGCGAAACAGCCCATAGACAGGAAGCCATTCGGGTGATGGAGCAGACCGCGTTGACATTGCATCAGGATCCGGACTTATGGGACCGGTTGCGGGATGCTTATACGGGGGTTAAGGAATACAAGAAAGCCATCGCAGCGCAGGACTCGTTGGATAAAATAGAAGGGTATGGCCCGTATAGTGCCATCAACCGTTATCGTATCTATATGCTGATGCAGGCACCTAAAAAAGCCATCGCAGCGATTGAAGATTACCTGAAAGAAGCGCCGACGGACATCCAATTCCAGATGTATCGTATGCAGTTATACGAAGTAACCAATCAGCCTGTCAAGAAAAGGATAGCCGTCTATCAGGATATATTGGCATTAGACCCGTACAATGCGTTGGCGCTGAATAATTACGCGTATATGTTGGCAACGCACAAAGGCGATTTGCACCTTGCGGAGCAGATGAGTACAAAAGCCATTCGGGTGGAGAGTCAGAACCCGACCTATTTGGACACTTACGCGTGGATTATGCATCTTTCCGGACAGAACGAATTGGCTAAACTGTATATACGGCAAGCAATCAACTTATTGGGAAATAACCCTATTCCTCAAGAAGTACAACAACACTATAACGCTATATTTGCTCAATGAAACGTTTTTTAATAGGTATATGTATCCTGCTTCCTTTGCTCATGTCGGCGCAGTCGGTTAAAGAACTGCAAGCCGAACAGCAGAAACTGCAACAGCAGATGAAAGAGACAGACCAGATGCTTTCTCAAACCAAGAAGAACGAGAAAGCTACACAAAATAAACTTAATCTGCTCAATCAGGATATCAAGACCCGTAAGAAACTTATCTCGTCCATCAATACCGAGATGGATGTGCTTAATCGTGATATATCCGCGTTGACCGACCGTCGCCGGAGTTTGCAGACCGAATTGGAGCAGCATAAAGCCGAGTACGCCCGTATGGTACGCGAGTCCCATTATGCCGAGATGCAGTCTTCACCCCTGCTATTCCTGTTCTCTTCCAAGAGCTTTCAGCAACTCGTTCGGCGTATCCGCTATATGTATGAGTTTCGCCAGTATCGCAAAGCCGAAGTGAGTCGTATCACGGGGATTCAGATGGATATAGATATCCAAAACAACCTGTTGTCCGACCGCAAGGCCGACCGTAATGCTGCCCTGCAACAGCAACAAAAAGAGAAAGCCAAACTGGATGCTAATCAGAAGAAGCAGAAAAATATGCTTAATGATTTGAAGAAGAAGGAAAAGAATCTGGCAAGCCAACTCAAAAAACAGCAGCAGCGTGCGGATGAATTGACGCGTAAAATAGAGAATATGATTCGTCAGCAGACTAAATCGTCACTCACGAAAGAACAACAACTGATTGCAGGGGGCTTTGAAGACAACAAAGGACGGTTGCCTTGGCCGGTGGAGAAAGGCTTTATTTCGGGGTATTTCGGTACACACCAGCATCCGGTTTATGAACACGTTACGGTTAATAACAAGGGCATCTATATCCAAACGGTAGCCAATGCCACGGCGCGTGCCGTGTATGAAGGTGAAGTGAGTGGCGTGCTCGTTCTCGGCAATACATACGCCGTCATCGTGCAACACGGTAATTACCGCACCGTTTATAGCAATCTGAAAGATATATCCGTCAAGCAGGGGGATAAAATATCCACCAAACAGACACTCGGTCATATCTATACGGATGCAGCGGATGATAACAAAACGGAACTGTTCTTCCAGATATATAAGGATAGAGAATTGCAGAACCCGTCTAATTGGATAACGCATTAATAAGTATGAAAAAACAGGTATTGATATTGGCACTCGTGCTATTGGTTTTGCCTTCGTGTAAGAAGGAGAGTTGGCTGGATTGGAAAACGGAGAATCAACTGTGGTTGGTGGATAATGCCAAGCAGGAAGGTGTTATCGTCACCCCCTCCGGATTGCAGTATAAAGTGCTGCGCGAAGGTATTCCTTCCCAACCCAAACCCGATGCGCTCAAATCGGTGGTTGTTACCTACAAGGGCTCGCTTATCACGGGCAATGTGTTTGATAAGGGTGAAGATAAAAGTATGGCAGTCAGCTCGCTTATCCAAGGGTTTGCAGAAGGGTTATGCAAAATGTCTCCGCCTGCTCATTATATTCTGTATATACCTTCCAACCTCGCTTATGATAAGGACGGAGCGGGAACAGAAGGCATTAAAGGTTTTATCCCGCCTTATTCGACACTTATCTTTGATGTTGAACTCAAACAAGTTTATTGATGCGGTTTGTTGGTAAATATGGCTTTTGGCTGCTAATCGGTATGCTGTCGCTTGTGTCCTGTCGGCAAGATTATCAAAGCAACGTACCCGATTATCCCGTTAATTTGGATATAGATATTGAACGCGAATACCCCCATTTCGTGCCCTCTGCTCCGTGTCAGTCGTTGGTTTTCACTCATAAACGCTACGAAAAGGACTATATAGGTTATGCCGGTGTCGTCGTGTGGATCAATATCAACGGCGAGTACCGTGCAGCCGATTTATGCTGCCCCAAGTGCTTAAACCGCACCAAACCTATTCAGATGCAGGGCAAAGATGATATGTTTCCGGAGTGCCCAATATGTGGGGAAGTGTTTGATTTGACGTTGGAAGGTTTCCCAACCAAGGGCATAGCCGACCAACCGCTTAAACATTATGATGTCTCGTACTCCAGCAGGGTGCTGCATATTCGTCATTAATGATTACATCCAAGGATATATTACTTATCGGCACCATTGCTCGCACGCATGGCAAGCAGGGGGAGTTGCAGGTTCGTACCGTCAATGAGTATTGGGACGATAGCGATGCCGACTTTCTTATCTTGATGTTGGACGCTATTCCGGTGCCGTTTCGCGTTCTCGAGTGGCGCGTCAAAGGGGCGGATTTGTTGTTTACCCTGCAAGATATAGCCACCGAGCAGGACGCGCTGCGGCTCGTGGGTAGCGAAGTGTATATGTTGCGTCGGGATATTGCCACAACGGACGACAACACCATTCTTTGTTGGCAAGACATAATCGGATACTCCGTGCAGGGGTGCGCCATCGTCGCCATCGACGATACAACTTCTAATGTCCTCGCTACGCTCTCCGACGGCCGCCTGATTCCCTTGCACGAAGACCTGATAACCGCCATCAATCACGATACAAAAACAATTACTATGAATTTGCCGGAAGGATTATGAATAATACCAAACTGACCATACCCGAGATGCACAGGCTCACTGTAGATGAGTTTCATGCAGCCGATAAAGTGCCGCTTATCGTGGTATTAGATAACGTGCGCAGTCAGCATAACGTAGGGGCTGTCTTTCGTACTGCCGATGCGTTCCGCCTGCAGGCGGTCTATTTATGCGGTATATGCTGCTGTCCGCCTAATGCGGAGATTCATAAGACGGCGCTCGGAGCGGAAGAGACGGTGCCGTTTCGCTATTTTGCCGACACGTTGGAAGCCGTCAAGGCGCTTAAAGAAGCCGGTTATCGGGTGTTGGCGATTGAGCAGGCGCATAACTCCATCGACTTGGACACCTTTCAAACAACCGTTCCTACGGCAGTTATTTTGGGGCATGAAGTCTTTGGCGTGCAGCAGGCTGTCATAGACGCTTGCGACGGCTGTATCGAGATTGCCCAATACGGTACCAAACATTCCCTGAACGTCTCCGTAACGGCAGGAATCGTGTTATATAAACTTTCCCAACAACTGCGGTCGTAAGCGAGATGAAACTAACCTTGTTATCACCGGCAAAGAATCTGGACGTGGCACGTGCGGCTATTCAGGCGGGTGCGGATGCTGTTTATATCGGCGCTCCGCAGTTTGGGGCGCGGCAGGCTGCATCCAACTCGTTGGAAGATATAGCAACGCTGGTCGGCGAAGCCCATGCGTACGGGGTGCAGGTGTTAGTGACGCTGAATACACTCCTCACGGACGAAGAGAAGCCGCAGGCGGTAGCCCTCGCGCACGCGTTATATAAGATAGGTGTGGATGCCCTGATTATTCAGGACCTCTCCTTGCTGCAAGAAGACCTTCCGCCGATTCGTCTGCATGCTTCTACGCAATGCGACAACCGCACGCCCGAACAGGTGTTGCGTTTGCGCGACTTAGGCTTCAAGCGGGTCGTCTTGGCACGTGAATTGGGAATAGACGAGATACGTGCTATCCATGATGCCGTGGGGGATAGTGTCGAGTTGGAAGCCTTTGTGCATGGCGCGTTATGTGTCTCGTATTCAGGGTGTTGCTATATGTCCGAAGTGCTGATGAACCGCTCCGCCAATAGGGGCTGTTGTGCGCAGATGTGCCGGCAGCAATACGATTTGTTGGACGCGTCTATGAACGAAGTGCCGGACGATAACGGCAAGCCTATCCATCAGCGTTATTTGCTCTCGCTGCAAGATATGGACCGCTCCCTGTACCTGCAAGAAATGATAGATGCCGGTGTCACGACCTTCAAGATAGAAGGTCGCCTCAAAGATGCCGACTACGTCACCAATATCACCGCTTACTACCGCCAAAAACTCGATGCCATCAATCCATCAAGAGCCACGCAAGTGGCGCATCAATCCATCATTTGGAGTTTTACTCCTAATCCCGAAAAAACGTTTCATCGGGGGGCTACGGATTATTTCTTGCACGGTCGCACCCCTCACATGGCTAATTTTGAGACACCCAAATCAACCGGTGAACGGATTACCGAGCGTACTGTTTTGCACCCGGGTGACGGTATCTGCTTTGGTGACCAAGGTTTCTCCGTCAATGCCATCCGCGAGGGTAGGATAGTGCCCAATAAACCCGTTCATATCCCTGCCGGCACACCCCTCTATCGCAATCTGGATATCGAATTTCAACGTTCCTTACGTGCCGAGAGACGTGTGCTTATTGACATCGTTTTTGAAGAGATACCGACCGGTTTTCGCCTTACTATGGGGGAGCAGTCGGCGGAATTTACTTACCCGCATACGCCGGCCCATAACCCCGAGCGGGCATTAAGAACCATACGCGAACAGTTGAGCAAGTTGGGTGACACCATCTATGCCGTTCGCGACATAACCATTCATACACAACCCTATTTTATACCAATCAGTCAACTCAATCAATGGAGACGTTCAGTACTCGACAAAATAAAGACACGCCGTTGATGACCTGCCGTTATTGCCTGCTCTATGAGTTAGGGCATTGCCGCAAGTCTAATCCTTATCCTAAGGATAAGGAACCGCGTTACTTACGCCTGAAGAATGGCACGATT
>JAGHSG010000021.1 GCA_018066005.1 Bacteroidales bacterium
ACGCCAATTCGTTTAGCGGAGTTTCTTCCGACGAAGGAGAGATGCTC
Organism: Bacteroidales bacterium; assembly: GCA_018066005.1. Lineage (GTDB taxonomy): Bacteria > Bacteroidota > Bacteroidia > Bacteroidales > Paludibacteraceae > Colicola. Next base: position 48 of record JAGHSG010000021.1, read on the forward strand.
GAGTGGTTTAAGAGGCACGCCTGGAAAGCGTGTAAACTCCAAAAGGGTTTCCGGGGTTCGAATCCCCGCCTCTCCGCAAACGGATCGGCGGAATTTTTGGAATTGGATTAGAAAAAACTCGTTTTTGGATAAGACAAGACAAAAAGACCGTAGAGGCTTTGCAAGGACGCCCTTGCAAAGAATTGGGATTGTTAGGAGCGTAGCGACGTGAGAATCCCCGCCTCCGTGAGATGGGATTACGAAGAAATCCCCGCCTCTCCGCACAGGAAAACACAATTAACAAAAAAATAACAAAATCCATTTACAATGAAAAAAGTATTTGCAACCCTCACGGTGTTGGCAATGCTGACCTTCGGTAGCGTTGCCGTTATGGCTCAGGAAGAGGCTCAAGCCGCTCCTGAAGCAACAGAACAAGTTCAGGAACAAGCAGTTGAAGCAGAAGCTCCTGCTGCAGTAGAAGAAGCTGCTCCCGCAGAAGAAGACGGCGGTCTCGTAGCTCTTCACAAAACGTTGAAAACCAAATTTATTGAAGGTGGTGCCGGCTTCATGGCTGCAACCCTCCTCTGCTTGGTATTCGGTTTGGCACTCTGTATTGAGCGTATTATTTATTTGAGCTTGAGCAAAACAAATACAAAAGCTCTGCTGGCTGACATTGAGAAAGCTTTGAACGAAAAGGGTCTGGAGGCTGCTTTGGAAGTTTGCCGCAATACCCGCGGTCCTGTAGCAAGTATTTTCTACCAGGGTTTGAGCCGTTACAACGAAGGTATTGACGTAGTTGAGAAAACCGTTGCTTCTTACGGCGGCGTTCAACTCGGTCTGTTGGAGAAGAACCTCAGCTGGATTTCCCTGTTCATCTCTATCGCTCCGTCGTTAGGTTTCTTGGGAACCATCATCGGTATGATTGAGGCCTTCGATAAGATTCAACAAGTTGGTGATATCTCGGCTACCGTTGTTGCCGGTGGTATTAAAGTCGCTCTGTTGACCACTTTGCTCGGTTTGATCATCGCTATCATTCTGCAATTGTTCTACAACTACATCCTGTCCGTTATCGAGGGTCTCGTTAACGAAATGGAAGATAGCTCTATCTCCCTGTTGGATATCGTTGTTGAGTACGACAAGAAAAATAATAAAAAATAATCCCGGTTTCCATTTCATTTAGGTAAACTAAGACGTATTAAATTTGGATTATTATGAAAAATTATAAAATGATTCCGAAAGTTACCTTGTGGGTACTGATGGGACTTGGCATCCTTTTCTCGGTGCTGTTCTATGTCGGTGGCTCGGAGGGCTCGCTGGAGGTAGCAGGTGACTTCCTGGATATACCTTACTTCACCAATCTGTTCCTCACTTGGAACTATATATTGGTTGTGCTGGTTGTCCTGATTACGCTGGGCGTAGTTGTTTGGGAATTCACCAAAACCTACAAAGTAGATAAAAAGAAAGCCATGAACGGCTTGTATGTTGTGCTGGGCGCTGTCGTACTGGTATTGGTATGCTGGTTCTTGGGTAGCCCTGAGGAACTGAAGATTATCGGTTACGAAGGAACAGACAACGTAGGTGGCATGGCACAGTTAACGGATGCTTGTATCTATTTGACATATATTCTGGTACTTGCTACGCTCGTGGCAATGGTATGGGGTATTATCTACACAAAGAAATTAAGTAAGTAATCATGGCAAAGAAAATTCCACAGATTAATGCCAGCTCCATGGCGGATATCTCTTTCTTGCTGCTCATCTTCTTCTTGGTGACGACTTCTATGGACGTCAATCAGGGTTTGGCTCGCCGTCTGCCGGCACCTATCCCTCCCGATCAGAAGATTGAGGATACCGATATCAACAAACGTAACCTGATGGTCGTCAAGATTAACTCGATGAACCAACTCATGGTACAAGGTCAGTTGATGGACGTACGTCAGCTTAGAGAGGAAGCCAAGAAGTTCATTTTGAACGAGAATGATGCGGAATACTATCCCAAATTGTTCGAAGAAGATTTCGGAGCCCCGTTTGGTGTTCTCAAATATACCAAAGAGCATGTTATCTCTGTGCAGAACGACGTGGATACGCAATACCAGGCATATCTGAATGTTCAAAATGAATTGGTAGCTGCCTATAATGAGTTGCGTGACGAGTGCGCCCGTAAGTATTTCCACTGCGGTTATAACGAACTGGACGAAGGTACTCAAAAACGCATCCAGAAGATTTATCCTCAGAAAATTTCTGAGGCAGAACCTAAAAACTACGGAGGAAACTAATTATGGCTAAGATACGTAGAAATGAAAAACGTGAGATGCCGGCTCTGAATACCAGTTCACTGCCCGATATCATCTTTATGCTGTTGTTCTTCTTTATGTCTGTTACGTCCATGAAGGAGGTTTCTCTGAAAGTGCAGTTCCAGAATCCTCAGGCAACTGAGTTGACCAAATTAGAGAAGAAATCATTGGTTCGTTATATCTATGTTGGTACGCCCACGTCGGAGTTCCGTAAACAATACGGTGCTGAAACACGTATCCAACTGGATGACGCTTTTGCCGATAAAAAGGAGATTGGTGACTACATCATCAACGAGCGTTCTGCCATGAAAGAGCAGGATCAGGGTTTGATGACTGTCAGCATCAAAGCCGACAAGGAAACACGTATGGGTGTTATTGCGGACATCAAACAGGAGTTACGCCGTGCGTACGCCCTGAAAATAAGTTATGCCGCAACACAACGTACCAGTTACTAAAACGAACCTATTGGCGAGTAATAAATAAAGGACAAACTCAAAAAGTTTGCCCTTTATTATTTTTTTGTCATTTTTTTCTTGCATATATGCAAAAAAAGTTGTACTTTTGCAGAGCAAAAAGATGGATATGCAACAACGATTATTTGTCACCAAGGCTTCTGCGGGAACAGGTAAGACTTACACCCTGGCTGCCCACTATATCGCCCTGCTCATGCATGGCGAGAGTTATCGGAATATATTGGCGGTAACTTTCACCAACAAGGCTACTGCCGAGATGAAGGAGCGTATCCTGACTTACCTGAATGCACCCACACAACCTTTTATGGACAAGGTGAACGAGGTGGCAGAACATATCGGCTTGAACCGTATGACCTATGAGCAGATGCAAAACAAGGCATCCCAATTGGTCAAGGATATACTTGCCGATTATGATAATATGAAGATCTGCACCATCGACTCGTTCTTGCAGACCCTCCTTGCCGGCTTGGCAGATGCTTTGGGACAGGTGGCCGGGTATGGCGTCGATTTGGACTTGGAACACGCTATTGCCACGGCAGTCGATGAAGTCTTGTCCGAAGATACGGGTCAGCAAAAACATATCATGCAGGATGTGGCGGAGTGTATTCGTGAGCGATTGGTTAAAGAGGAGAAATGGGACCTTCGTCCCGAACTGATACAGTTGGCCCAAGAGATGTTCAAAGAGGAAGTGCAGAACAGGTGGGACCGTATCCCTTGCGGACAGGATATGCAGCGGTTGAAGGAATACAAAACGCGTTGCCAACAGCAGTTGGATGCATTGAAGGCCTCTGCCACGTATCAGCAAATAGCACAGGCCTACCAAACTATACAGACCTACGAATCGGCTTTGCTTTCCGGGATGGGGGGCAAGAACTACGCCGCTTATTATCGCCGGACTGCCGACTCGTTATCTTTCTCTGCTTCCGAAACGGATTGTTTCCGCGGATTAGGCACTACGGACAGAAATCGTCTGGATAATCCGGCCAAACTGCCGCAGATAACCCCTGCCGCCTTGTGTGAACTGGCACAACAGATAGACTTGATTGCAGACAAAGGTGCCGCTCTGCGTGCCCGATACTTGCGGTATAAATACCGGATGCAGTTCCTGGACGAACTCCTATTAGTGGGCTATGTGCTGAATCGTATCCGTTACGACTTGCGGGAGAATAACACCATCCTCTTGGCGCAGACGGCTAACACCTTGGCGCGTGCACTCAAACACGGTGATGCTGAGTTTATCCTGCTCAAAGCCGGTATTCGGTATAAACATATTATGTTGGACGAGTTTCAGGACACGTCCCAACTCCAATGGGAGAACTTCCGCCGGCTTATCCATGAGATATTGAGCGAAGGCGGGTCAACACTTATTGTGGGCGATGTCAAGCAGAGCATTTACCGCTGGCGGTCCGGCGATTATGAAATCATGAACGGACTGAATAACCCGCAACGCGAAAAAGACCTCTCGTCCTATTACAACGAGGACCAGTTACCTACCAACCGGCGTAGCGGACAGGAAATCGTGCAATTCACGCGCGACACGTTTGAACAACTGTGTCAGAATGAACCCGCTGCCGTACAGGACCTCTATGCTTGCGATTACGACTGGGTACGGGAAGGTGGCCATGTGGAGTGGCAGACCTACCGAACCGAATCCAAACAGTCTCGGGAAGAGACCAAAGAGCGTCTGTTGATAGGGCTGTTTAACAATATGGAGCGGGTGCTGCAAGCCGGCTATCAACCTAAGGACTTGCTCATATTGATTCGGAACAAGAAAGAAGGTAAACGTGTTCTGGAGGGTTTTGCTCGGCTGGTGAAGGGTGACACGACATTGTTCCCGCTACTCAACCAAGCCGGAAAAATTATCTCCGGAGACAGTTTTGTGTTAGACTACTCCATAGGTGTTAACGTGCTGATTAGTGCGCTCAAAGGGCTGTTCCGTCAGGACGCTACGGCGCTTGAATATGTCAAGAGAAATTCCCGTATAGCAGATATGGAGGCACTGCACGCATTGGATAAACAACTGCCCTTAACCGAACTCTTGGAACAGATAACACGCCTTTGTTTGTGTCCCGAAGGCGAATACCAGGGGCACGACATAGCGCACATGAATTGTTTCAAGGATAAGGTGCGTGGCTATGTAGGATGTTACGGTTCGGACGTAGATGCTTTCCTCACGTATTGGAATGACAAGATGCATAGCGATGCTATTCCGGCTGCCGGAGGAAGCGACATCATCATGATGACTATTCATGCTTCCAAGGGATTGGAAGGCAAGAATGTCTTTATCCCGTACTGCAATTGGGAAATGGAAGAAAACGGTACCAAACGGAATTTACTTTGGTGTGCTGTGGATGATTGGAATACGGAAGACGGACAATCCGTGTTGCTGCCTATTGCCTATAAAAACACCATGGCAGAAGCAGGGTTTGAAGCGGATTATGAACAGGAACGACTGAAACAGCGGATAGATAATCTGAACCTGCTCTATGTCGCCCTGACTCGCGCACGGGATAACCTGTTTATCTCCGCTTTGGAACCGTCCGAAAAGAACATAGGCGGTTTGCTGCAAACCATTTATGGCGAACAGGGGCAATGGGGGATGTGGCAGGATGCGCCGGTGTCTAAACAAGCATCGTCCGAACAGGAACCTTTCTCGTTTGAGCAGGCGGAATGTATAACGGGGCGGTATGGGCAGAGTCACACCGACATCGCTTTCCGGCAGTCCCAAAAAGCCCGCGACATGATGGCTCACCTGACGGACGACAGGCAACAGGAAGAACATATTGAATTCGGTAACCTCTGTCACGCCGTATTGGAGCAGATAGGAGTGCGTGAAGATGCCGATCGCGTCATTCAGGACTTCTACCTAAAAGGACAGATTCAGGATGAACCGACCAGGCAGCATATAACTCATTTGGTCACCCGTTTGTTGGATAACCCTATCGCTCGCGATTGGTTCAGCAACGCGTGGACACTTATGCGGGAAGATACCGTCTTGGTACCCAAAGGGCAGGAAGTGGTTGAAAAACGTATGGACCGTGTGATGATTCGCTGTAACGAGGCCGTCGTGCTGGACTATAAATTTGTGGCGCACTTGTCGGACGAACACAGAAGTCAGGTGCGTGAATATATGGACATTATGTCCCAATTGGGCTATACGAC
>JAGHSG010000170.1 GCA_018066005.1 Bacteroidales bacterium
ATAGAAGACATATTCAGTATATATCCTTTCTTACGCGGACGACCAAACACCATTTCCTTCTTTTCCTCCTCGGTCAACTCACGTTTAGCCATCGCCTCGCCGAACAAACGGCACATCTTGGCCACACGAATCATATGCAGGTTGAGCATCAACTCAATACGTTTCATAGATGTTTCCAGATACGGAATGAAGAAGAACACACCGGCACCGTTGATAAGTATATCTGCTTGCAGGTTATTGTCTTGACAATACGCGAACAATTCTTCGGCAGCATCCGACTTGCTCAAATCGGCATATTTGGCAATTGTCTTAACACCATATTCTTTTGCCAACGAATCGGCTACTTCTTGCAATTCTTTCTCCTGATTGCTGACTAGCAGCAGGTCTGTATGATAATCACGCGCCAACTGTGTGGCGTATTGCAAGCCTATTCCCGAACTGGCACCTGTAACTAAACTTAACATAATTGAGAATTGAGAATTGAGAATTATTGCTGCCACTTTTGCTCCAACTGAGCAATTTCTTTCTTTATCGATGCAGGTATCTGTTCGCCGTCGCGCTCTACGCACTCGTGGCACTTCATCTCGAGCGTGTACATACGTCCTACGCAGTAATTACTGCGTTTGCAGCCGGCATGGTAATGCGGATTCTTCTCCACGTGATGCACAAAGTCGGGGTCTTTAATCAGCACGTGTGCCAGTTGGAACAACTCAAAGCCTTCATCCATAATACGCTGGCACGAATCGCCACTCTGCACACCGCCGACATAGATAAGCGGAATATCTTTTACTTCGGGGTCACTATTGAACGCCTCTTGGAAACGTTTTGCCCAGTCCATAAAGTACAACTCGCGGAAGGGCGAAGTCTTAATCATCATCTTGCCGCCGCCACAAAGCAGAGCCGCCTTGAGCCACCACATCTTACCGGGCATATATCCGGCAAGGGCTTTGATAGGCATAGCACCGCCCAGAATAGTCATCGGCGAAGCGCTGACCGTACCTCCGGACAGAACAATACCATGTACATGGTGTTTGGCTATTTCTTTGGCTATTCGGATGCCTTCTTCCATATCCGAGCCGCGCCAGCAGTCGTCGGTCATATTCGTCTTAACGACCACGGCAAGGGCTTTCTTACCCGATTTTTCATCGCCCTTAGCGTGCTCCATCACTTCATCCAGCACTTCGTTCAGGAAGCGCACACGGTTCTCAAAGCAACCGCCATACTCGTCATGACGGTGGTTGGTACGCGGGGAGATGAACTGCGAAAGCAAATACGCGTGACCGGCATGTATCTCCACACAGTCAAAACCTGCTTCGCGGCAGAAATCGACCGCTTCGCCAAATTTCTTAACCAGATGTTTTATCTCGCTGACTTTGAGCCGACGATGGATAGTAGGCGAATACAGGTTCAGTCCGTTAGACGCCGACACGGGCAAACAATGACATGTAGCCACGTGCGTCATATTACCGCAGTGCCCCAATTGGATGCTAACTTTGGCACCCTCGGCATGCACGGCATCCGTCAGTTTTTTCAAACCTTCCAACGCTTCCGGACGGACATATAACTGTCCGTCAAAACTGACACCACTCAAATCAACCGCACAATAAGCCACCGTAGTCATACCTACCCCGCCACGAGCCACGCTGACATGGTAGTCTTGCAGCATCTGGCTGGGGGTATTGTTAGTACACATGTTTTCAAACGCCGCAGAACGGATGAACCGGTTACGCAGCGTAATAGGCCCCAACTGATAGGGGGTAAAAAGTTTATTCATAATTTAGTAAATAAACGGAATAATACGTTTGAGGCGTTTGCTATCAAACTCCTTAGGGAACTCCTCTTGATAACGATGATAAATGGAATTGGCACGCGGAACGAGGTTGCTGCATGTCAGCAGGAAGAACAGCGCACCTGCCCAAGACCACGTCAGGATAGCCCACCCTAACCACTCGGTTATCTCGCCGAGATAATTAGCGGAAGTAACAAAACGGTATAAACCTTTTTTAGGCATATAGTGATTGGTATCTCCCGGTTGGCGCAGATGACGAATAACATGATCCGAGTGCATATTGATAATCCATCCGATGATGAAGATACTCAAACCCAAAATGAACGGCCAAGACGACATCCACTGTGCGCCGTACGGCTTGTACATAGGCGCCAAGTGGAATAACCAATAGCCCTGAACATATCCATTGATTATATTCCACAGTACGCTCAAGAACATGATAGCAACAGGCATCTTGCTGTTTCCCTTGAGCAGGAAGGGGAAGATAAACGACCGCTGGAAATAGTGGAATTCAAAGATGAGTAGGAAGATAACATACGGTATCTGCCATTTGACATCGGATATTGCCCATAAATACAGCATCACCACAAACACAGGCGCTTCCATCAGGAACCACCCCACCTTGTTATTGATAGCCGGACCCCATTTCTCGGTACGCATCTTGCCGTAACCGGCATCCACGAAATACAATGATATGAAAATAACGACACACACCAGTGCCATCATAAACAAAAAGTTGTTAAAAAACTCCAGCGAGTAAAAATTTTCCATACTCTACCTAATTTTGCAATTTGGGCTGCAAAGATACAAAAAAAAATCCATATACACAAATTTATTTGCATATTTCAAAAAAAAGCAGTACCTTTGTGCCCGCAAAATGAATTTATGATGAAAAAATTAACTGTTATGGCATTAGCCGCATGTGCGCTGATGGGGTGCGCCAAGAAAAACCCCTTCTACAATTACAAAGAGTGGAACACCCCTCACGGGACCTTCCCCTTCAACGAGATCAAAATGGAGCATTACCGTCCTGCTTTTGAGGAAGGTATGAAACAGGGACTGGCAGACATTGACGCTATTGTTAACAACCCCGAGGCACCTACGTTTGAGAACACTATCGAGGCATACATGAATGCCGGCGAGATGTTGGAAAAAGTGTCTTACTGCTTCTATAACCTGACTTCAGCCGAGACCAATGACGAGATGCAGGCACTGGAAGTAGAGATGGCTCCCAAACTCAGCGAGTACGAGACCGCTATCCTGCTGAACGACGGTCTGTTCCGGCGTATCAAAGCCGTGTATGACCAGCGCGACAGTCTGAACCTCACCCCCGAGCAGTATCGCATCCTGGAGAAGACCTACGAAGGTTTTGCCGACAACGGTGCCAACCTGGATGCAGCCGGTAAGGAACAACTCAAAGCGTTGACACTCAAGATGAGCAACCTGACCACCCAATACGGTCAGAACGCCCTGAATGCCACCAACGCCTGGACGTACGAAGTCAACGACGAGAGCGAGTTGGACGGACTGAACGAGGACACCAAAGCCATGCTGAAAAGTATTGCCGAGAAAAACGGCAAGAGCGGTTGGATGTTAGACCTCAAGCAGACCACTTATATCCCCGTCATGGAAGACTGCAACAATCGCGCGCTACGCGAAACCTTATATAAAGCGTATAACAGCCGCGCCTTAGGCGGTGAGTTCGATAACTCCGCCATCATCGTGGAGATTGCCAACACGCGCTTGCAGATGGCACAACTGTTCGGCAAACGTAACTATGCCGAGAAATCGCTACACAACACGTGCGCCGAGACGCAAGAGAACGTGATGACGTTCCTTGACCAACTGCGTGACGCCTACGTGGCTCCTGCCCAAGCGGAAGTGAAAGAGTTGCAGGCATACGCCGAGACGTTAGGTTTTACGGGCGAATTGCAGCCGTGGGATTGGTCATATTACAGCAAGAAACTGAAAGATGCCAAATACAGCATCTCGGACGACGTGCTCCGTCCGTACTTTGAGTTGGAAGCCGTCAAGAAAGGTGTGTTCGGCTTGGCTGAACGTCTGTACGGCATTCAGTTTGTGGAGAACAAGGATATTCAGGTATATAATCCCGAGGTCAGCGCCTACGATGTTTTGGACGCCGAAGGCAATTACCTGGCTGTTTATTACAGCGATTTCCATCCGCGTGACGGCAAGCGTGCCGGTGCATGGATGAACGAGTTCAAGCCCCAATGGATGGAGCAAGACGGAACGGACAGCCGTCCGCACATCGTCAATGTGATGAACCTGACCCGTGCCATCAAGAACGACAGTGTAGATAAACCTGCCCTGCTGACTTATTACGAAGTGGAGACGTTCCTGCACGAGTTCGGTCACGCGTTGCACGGTATGCTGACCAAGTGCCACTATGCTGCTTTGAGCGGAACGAGTGTACCCCGCGACTTTGTGGAGTTGCCCAGTCAGTTCAACGAGAATTTCCTCGGCGAGAAAGAGTTCTTGGACACTTTTGCCAAGCATTATGAGACAGGTGAGCCAATGCCGCAAGACCTGATTGACAAGATTAAAGCCAGCAATAATTACCACGCCGCTTATGCGTGCGTCCGTCAGTTATCGTTCGGTTATTTGGATATGGCATGGCATACGTTGACCGAGCCGTTTGCCGTTACGGACGGTGACACGCTGAACGCTGTTATCAACTTCACCAACGCTGCCATGGAGCAGGTGCGCGTGCTGCCTAATGTAGCCGGAACGCACATGGTTACAGCCTTTACGCATATTTTCTCGGGCGGTTATGCAGCCGGTTATTATAGTTATAAGTGGAGTGAGTTATTGGATGCCGATGCTTTTGCGCAGTTCCAACTGGCACAAGCTACCAAGGGCAGTATCTTTGATAAGGAGACAGCAGACCGTTGGCGCACAAATATCTTAGAGCGCGGTAACACGGAAGAGCCTATGGTTCTTTACCGCCGTTTCCGCGGTGGTGATCCCACTATCGACGCCCTGCTCAAACGGGATGGTTTGAAGTAATTATCGGTAAATTCAAAAATAAAAGAGAGTGTGTCGTAATAGGCACACTCTCTTTATCATTAGACAGCCATTGCTGCCGTTCATTCTAAGGCTTGACACGTGTCTAACCTTAGTGATACCTTAGTGATACGTTAGTTATAGGTTAGTTATTACTGAAGGATCTCCGTACTTTTTTCGTACTATTTGCCTACTTTTTCCGCGTGATTTGGGCGTGATTTCCGCGTTCTTTCCGCGTCCCTCTAATAGGATTGTCAGTACATTTGCGCCTTAGATGACTTTGTCACCGTTCTATTAGGCATCTCTGCTGCCGTTCTACTAGGGCTTTGCCCGTTATATTAGGCACTTCGTGCCGTTCATTTAGCGCAGCGTTCTATGAGCAACGCGCCTCCATTCCGGCATTTCTCCATTACCTTTTTATGGAGTTTTCCGCCACATATCCCAGTGGCGGTCGTGGCGGAATGGCGGAAACCGCCACACCGCCTTACCGCCATTACCTTTCTATGGCGGTTTCATCGCTTTATATCGTCCATCTTTAGCCGCTTTGCGGCGTTCTATTAGCGTTAGCGTTCTATTAGGCACTCCGTGCCGTTCAATTAGCGCAGCGTTCTATAACTACGTCCCGAGCACGATATTTCGTGGCGTAGCGCGAGGGACGTGTTATATCTTTCACAGATTTACCAACTTCACACTTACTCCTATCATATACCAATAGGCATATAAGTCGCCATCTGCCTGACTTCTGAATACAGCCACCTCATCCCATGGCGTAATCTTCTTCAAAGATGGATATTGCTCCATATCTAAAGAATACAGCCGTGCATCGGCCTCTCCAACGCGCTTGGTATGCAAAACAAGAACATGCCGACTAATGGCAACATCCGTCACTCGTATATCTGTTTTGACAAAGCCAAATGCTGCAATACCTCTGGTCTGAAAAATGGTCATTATATCCTCTTGATTTGCTTGTACCCACGACATCCACGGCGAATCATCATCTATCATTTTCAGCGTTGTGGGCAACATAATAGGGCTTGGACTGCAACGCTTTTTCTGCAACTCAAAACAAAGAGTCCTCGTTGTTTCATCATATTCAAAAGCATAATATGCCGAATGGAGCATTTTTATTCCTTGGGGAATAGCGCAACGCATACTGTCTTCGTTCTTAAAAAATCCCCAGCGCTGGAATGTACATTGTTCGTCTTGTACGGGTTGTGACAAATCCGCTTCTATTTTCAGCACGTTAAAAACACCTCGGTCATCATCGTATGGCTCCAATAGCCACATCGTGCATTGTGCATCGTCAACCGTCAACTGACCATCTGCTATCCAATAACTATCGTCGCCAAAAGGCATAGAGCGGTAGTCCTTTGCTATGCGCTCATCTATATAAAAAGGATGCGTGTAGTAGCAAATAATAGTCCCTATAGCATGCATCAAATTATACCATCCGGGCGATGATACTTCCTGAACCAATGTCAGCAAATCCATTGCCACCTTGTGAGCAGAAAACTCTTCGGGGTATTGTTTGAATAGCACAGCATCTACTTGCTGAATAACCTCCACCAACGCCAACGCACCTTTCATTATATTGGGGTTGCAATCGGCTGCTTTGGCATAGAATAACGCCAAGGCATAACTATATAGCAGGTAGTCCTCTTTATATAGCGCGTCCAAGCGCACGCGCAAGTCGGCAGGAACTTCGTTTATATGTTTATACTGCACCAACTCAACAAATTGCTCTTTTTTTACACATTGCGCCATACCCTCTGACAAATCCCATAATTCAGGAATATACAGCATGACAGCATCGTTTAAATCAAACGAATACTTGATTTTCTCCCATAGGCGGTCAAAGGCATTGCGATTGATTTGGGCTTTTAAAAAGCGCGTAAAAACCATCCTGCCGTTATAACCCAACACTTTGGCCAATTGGGAATGATTGGGCATGAAGAAATTGTTTTCTATAGCCACCTGCAAAGCGTTAATTTGTTCTTGTGTCATAACTCATACGAATTGGTCTGCAAAATTACGACTTCTTTTGCATTCCACCAAATATTTTTGCACAAAACGCATCTTTTTGTATCAAAACGGTTGCTTTTGATACAGATTGAAAAATAAATTTGGCATCTTTTGGCGCATAAAATAAAAAGTACTACCTTTGTCCCCGCATTGGTTTAGATAAAATGCTAAACCGATTCACCGATTAACCAATTAACCGATTAACCAACAACATTATGACCAAAAATCTTCTTATCACCCTTCTCAGTATAGGAGGTGCAGCATTAGTCACAACGGGGGCACTCACTATTCCGCCTGCCATTGGACGCAGTAATTATCAAAAAGGACAAGCAGCCGAAGCCGAGGGCAATATGGAACAGGCGCTTGAGTATTATCAATCTGCCGCCAAACGCCACAATGTGGACGCGCTCTTTCTGTTAGGAGAAATCTATGCCGGCGACACCGCCACATGGGCACAGGCTGTGGCTTGTTACGAAGAAGCTCACCAACGGGGCAAGGTAGAAGCGACCTGCCCTTTGGCAAAAGCGTACCTCTTTGGACAAGGCGTAGAAGAGGATGCCAAGAAAGGCTTCGCTTTAGCCAAAGAAGCAGCCGACAACGAGGACATTCAATCGTGTATGTTAGTGGGATATTGCTATGAAAATGGCATAGGCACGGTTCGGGACGAACAAAAAGCATTTGATTATTACCAACACTCAGCCACGCAGGACAACCCCACAGGACTCTATTACTTGGCAAGATGTTATCTCAACGGAACAGGCATAACGCGAGACACGCAGAAAGGGCAAGACATGCTGAACCAAAGTGCCCAATTGGGGTGTAAGGAGGCACAGGATTTCCTTGAGGAACAGGAACGTGAACGCCAACGCAAGGCACAGGAAGAAGCGCGTGCCCGCCAATATGCCCGTTCACATACGTATATGGAATGTACGAAATGTCACGGCAGAGGTACGACCTATGACCAATTTAATAATAAGGTAATTTGTACTATGTGCTGGGGGCAAGGTGTTGTTTCTCAAGAGGACATAGAAAACTATCGCAACTCAATCTTCTCTCTGCCTTCGTGGTAAGATGATAGAAACATACATATACCTAACTGCAACTTAGGTAATTAAAACGCAAATTTGTGTCGTCTGAGGTGTCGTAGTTGCAGTACGCCCTCGGAAGGCACTTTGTTTTTAAGTATGAAACATTTTAATCCTAAAATTGACGTTCAAAACGTTCTCACTCGCCAGATCTTAGATGCTTTGCATTGTGATATATTGCAAAGTGTGCGCTCGCATGTAAATAACGGACATAACTCCCTGTTTGAATCTAAATCTTTCCGAGAAGGCAATTGCTTCAAAGTGGAAGAACACTCTCTACCCGACCTTTAACGTATCTGCCACGAAGTGATAGAGGCATTGGACTTTCACGAGCCTATTGATTTCTATTTGTCAGGTGATTCTAACATTAATGCCAACTCGTTTGAATCGGAGATTGAAGGTGATCCGGATTTGATTGAGATTAACTCGGCGTTGTTCAATTTGATGACCGAAGATGAACTCAAGTTTGTTATTGGACACGAAATAGGACATCTTATCAACCACGATATGTTGGTTACATCGCTTATCAACTTTGCCTATCCGGACGAGGACACCATTCCTGTTTTCATTGATGTCCGCCGCAAGATTCTTAATCACGTATCGGAGTTTGCTGCCGACCGTTACGGCTATCTTGCTAATCATAATCTGGAGGCGTGCGTTTCGGCTTTGTATAAACTGGCTTCGGGTATTGATTTGCAGAAGTTGGAGGTCTCTATTCCTGCTTTGATTGAGAATAACGAGCAGCATATTCGGTTCTTCTTGGAGGAAAATGGGGAGATGTTTGGGGATCATCCTGTCAACCCTTTGCGTGTGCAAGCCCTATATATCTACTCTACCGCCAAACGTCAAAAGGAGATTGAAGATTCCATTTATTCCTTTGTCGAATGTACCTCTCACAAACTGTTTGACCCTTTGAAGGTTCGATACACGGCAGTAGCAGGTATGCTGATGGCGCAGGTGGATGGCAAGATTAGCGATCGCGAGTTGGCTGCCATTTACAAACGTATGGGCGAAGATTGTTTCTTCCCCGAGGATGAGTTGAAGAACTTGAAAAAGTCCAATCTCAAGAAACTGTTAGAAGAGTCCACTGAGCAGATGCTCAGCACCTACGGTCTGCGGACGAATGAAAGTATGATGCGGTATGCGTTAGAGATTATGCTTGCCGATGGCACCATCTCGCAGAAAGAAATTGATTTTGCTTATGAATTGGGGGACAAACTCCTCCTCACCCCTTCCGAAACCACCGACCTCATCACCGAAGCCATGCGCTCCGACTACCTACCCAAAATGAATGTATGAATGTGTAATCCTCCACACTCAATAGCAGTATTTACTATGTAATTAGTATGAAATTACTATGTGATTACTATGCTATTAGTATG
>JAGHSG010000062.1 GCA_018066005.1 Bacteroidales bacterium
ACACCGACAATTCTTATAGCCATAATTATTTACTTTGGGATTAATTAAATTGTTTCCAAACTGAACGCGTTATCCCTGACGCATTTTCATTTTGGGTTCTTTTTTGTTAATAACATAAAGCTTACCTTTGCGGCGTACAATCTTGCAATCCGCATTGCGCTTCTTAATACTTGCTCTAACTTTCATTGTCTTTAAAGATTTTAGAGTTTATTTATATCTGAACGATATTCTTCCACGAGTCAAATCATACGGACTCATCTCCACCTTTACACGGTCACCCGGTAAAATCTTGATATAATGCATACGCATCTTACCTGAGATGTTCGCAATGATAACATGACCACTTTCCAGTTGTACGCGGAACATAGCATTGGATAATGCCTCTGTGATGGTTCCGTCAACCTCTATTGCATCTTGTTTTGCCATAACTAAATAAATCTATCTTTTAATACTTGTTGAATATAGTCGAATGTGGATAATATATCCGCCTTACCGTTGCGCACGCATACACTTAATTCATAATGTGCGGCAGGCTTGCGGTCTGCTGTACGGGCTGTCCACCCGTCGTCCTCCAAGATAACGTTCTTACGCCCCATCAGAATCATCGGTTCAATGGCAAGCGTCATACCCGATTTGAGAACAATACCGTTTCCGCGACGACCGTAGTTGCAAACCTCAGGATCTTCGTGCATATCACGACCTATCCCGTGACCCACATACTCGCGGCACACCGAATAACCGGCTTTCTCTGCATGGTTTTGAATAGCGAAACCTATATCACCCAAACGGCGACCGGTCACGGCCTGTTCAATACCCAGGTATAAACATTCTTTGGTTGTCTTCATCAGGCGCATCACATCATCGCTGACGTTACCTACCGGGAACGTGTATGCCGAGTCGGCATGAAAGCCGTTCAACATTACACAACCGTCCACCGATACAATGTCACCATCCTTCAAGACAACATCCTTAGAGGGAATACCGTGCACAATCTCGCAGTTAACGGACGTACATAGCGTAGCAGGATAACCTTCGTAACCCAAACAAGAGGGGACACCTCCGTGGTCGCAAATAAAATCATGCGCTATTCGGTCCAATTCAGCTGTTGTCACCCCCGGGGCAATGGCTTTGGCTACTTCGCCATAAGCCATGCCAAGGAGTTGATTGCTTTTGCGCAGGAGCTCGACTTCTTCGTCTGTCTTAAGATAGATCATACTTAATAAGCCATAGCACCCGAACGACCCTTGATACGCATGCCGCCTTCAAAGAAGCCGTCATAGTGACGCATCAACAGGTGCGATTCGATTTGTTGCAATGTATCCAAGATAACACCTACCATAATCAGCAATGATGTACCACCAAAGAACTGTGCAAAGCTCATCGACACACCAAACAGGCGTGCAAATGCGGGAAGCACGGCGATGATAGCCAACAATATACTGCCGGGCAGCGTGATACGGGACATAATGGTATCAATATACTCAGCCGTCTTCTTACCGGGTTTAACACCGGGGATGAAACCGTTGTTCAACTTCAGGTTCTCTGCCATTTGAACAGGGTTGATAATAATCGCGGTGTAGAAATAGGTGAAGGCGATAATGAGTATAGCAAATACTACGTTATATCCAAACGAGTTGTTATCCATAAAGGTACGTACCCACCAACTGGAACCGTCTGCACGGAAGCCGGCAAGTGCAATAGGAATAAACATGATAGCTTGTGCAAAGATGATAGGCATCACGTTAGCGGCATTCACTTTCAAAGGAATGTACTGACGCACTCCACCATACTGTTTATTACCCATGACACGCTTAGCGTATTGTACAGGCAGTTTGCGAGTTCCTTGTACCAACAAGATGGCGAACGCGAAGACCAGCAACAGGA
This sequence comes from Bacteroidales bacterium, assembly GCA_018066005.1. Taxonomy (GTDB): domain Bacteria; phylum Bacteroidota; class Bacteroidia; order Bacteroidales; family Paludibacteraceae; genus Colicola. Next base: position 1,885 of record JAGHSG010000062.1, read on the forward strand.
TAATGATCTCAGCCACAAAGACAACAAGACCACCACCTACGTCGTTCAAACGCGACGAGAACTCTTGAACCAGAGCACCGGGGAAACGGGCAATAATACCAATCAAGATGATGAAGGAAATACCATTTCCAACACCACGGTCGGTAATACGCTCACCTAACCACATCACAAACATTGAACCTGCGCACAGGATGATGGTGGATGAGATGGTAAACCAGTTCATACCGATAGCAAGCGACTGACCGGCTTGAGCCATTTGAACGCTCAAGTTCACCAAGTAACTCGGGCCTTGGAACAGCAGAATGGCGACGGTCAGATAGCGGGTAATCTGGTTCATCTTCTGACGGCCGGACTCACCTTCTTTTTGCATCTTCTGGAAATAAGGTACGGCAATTGTGAGCAATTGCACTACGATACTGGCAGAGATGTAGGGCATAATACCCAAGGCGAATACAGAGGCGTTAGAGAACGCACCGCCGGAGAACATATCCAGAAGGGCCATCAAACCACCAGCTGTCTGTCCTTTTAAGGCAGTCAGGGCTGTCGGGTCGATACCGGGAAGAACGATAAACGAACCGAAACGATAGATGAGCACGAACAAAATCGTGGTCAACAAACGATTGCGGAGGTCTTCTATCTTCCAGATATTTTGGATTGTTTCAATAAATTTACGCATAACCGTTGTTTATTAGATTTTTTCAATTGTACCACCGGCAGCGGTAATAGCTGCTTCTGCGCTCTTGGAGAAAGCGTTAGCTTTAACCGTGAGTTTAGCGGTAAGGGTACCTGTACCGAGGATCTTAACCAACATCGTCTTGTTGATAAAACCGGCCTCGAACAACTCGGGTAAACCGATCACTTCAAGTTTCTTGCTTTCAGCAAGTTGTTGAAGTATATTCAGGTTGATGGCCTTATACTCAACACGATTAATGTTCTTAAATCCAAATTTCGGCAAACGACGCTGCATAGGCATCTGACCACCTTCGAAACCAATTTTCTTGGAATAACCCGAACGTGATTGAGCACCTTTAGCACCGCGTGTGGAGGTTCCACCGAGACCCGAACCGGCACCACGACCGATACGTTTAGCGGTTTTTACGGAACCTGCAGCCGGAGTTAAATTATGTAATTCCATAATGCTTCAGTAATTTAATTAGTCAATAACTTTTACCAAGTGTTTAACATTCTCTACCATACCTAAAATAGCGGGGGTATCTTCGTGCTCAACAACTTGATTCATTTTCTTCAGACCGAGGGCCTGCATGGTCAGTTTCTGATTCTTCGTGCATTTGATGATGCTGCGAACTTGTTGAATTTTAATCTTAGCCATAGTTTAATGAATTTTAACCGTTAAACACTACATCCATACTTACACCACGATTTTGGGCTACTTGACGAGCGTCACGCATTTCACCGAGGGCGAGGATGGTGGCTTTTACCAAGTTGTGGGGGTTAGAACTACCTTTGGCCTTAGCCAGAATGTCCGTGATACCGGCACTCTCCAATACGGCACGCATAGCACCACCGGCCTTAACACCGGTACCGTGAGTAGCGGGTTGGAGATATACACGAGCACCGCCGAACTTCGTGTACTGCTCGTGAGGAACAGTACCTTTCAGGACAGGCACTTGGATCAAATTTTTCTTAGCAGACTCAGTACCTTTTTGGATAGCGGCTTGAACCTCACCGGCCTTACCTAAGCCCCAACCAACGATACCATTTTCATTACCGACAACCACGATGGCTGCAAAGGTCATCGTACGACCACCTTTGGTAACCTTTGTTACGCGGTTTACTGCGACGAGGCGCTCCTTGAGCTCCAGGTCTTGTGTTGTTTTTACTCGATTCATAATACTGGCTCCTTTTTTAGAATTTGAGACCAGCCTCACGAGCTGCGTCTGCTAATGTTTGTACGCGACCATGATAGAGGTAACCGTTACGGTCAAATACTACCGTTTCAACGCCTGCAGCCTTAGCAGCTTCAGCGATGGCAGCACCAACTTTCTTGGCTTTCTCTGTTTTGGTCATTTTATCCTTGATGTTCAGCGACGAAGCACTGGCAAGGGTTACACCCTTAACATCATCAATTACTTGAGCATAAATCTGGCAGTTCGAACGGAATACAGTCAGACGAGGTTGCTCTGCGGTACCGGATATTTTGGTACGAATGGAAGCTTTAATCTTAGCTCTTCTTGCAATTTTCTTATCCATAACTTATTCCTTTCTTATTATTTAGCTGCCGACTTACCGGCTTTACGACGAACTACCTCACCCAGGAAGAGTACACCTTTACCCTTATAAGGTTCGGGCTTACGGAAGGTACGTATCTTGGCGCAAATTTGACCAAGCAGTTGCTTGTCTGCGCACTCCAACATAACGAGAGGATCTTGGTTACGCTCAGCCTTAACCTCTACTTTAACTTCCTTGGGAAGTTGCATATAGATAGGGTGCGTATAGCCAAGTGTGAAGTTCAGTGTGTTGGGGGTTTGAGCCATTTCAACACGGAAACCTACACCATGCAGTTGCAGGGTAGCTTTGTAACCTTCACTTACACCATAAGCCATATTGTGAATAAGAGCACGGTAAAGACCGTGATTAGCACGCATCTGTTTCTCATCATTAGGACGAGTAACGGTGCATACAGCGCCTTCTACTTGAACGGTGATGGCGGGATCGACTTTCTGAGAAAGTTCACCTTTGGGACCTTTGACGGTCACTACATTTTCGGAGCTAACTGCTACGGTAACGCCGGCAGGAATAGCGATGGGTAATTTACCAATTCTTGACATAACTAATCCTCCTTCATTAATATACGTAACAAATAACCTCACCACCCAACTTCAGGCCGGCAGCCTCTTTGTTGGTCATCACACCTTTGGAGGTGCTCAAGATGGCGATACCCAAACCGTTCAATACGCGAGGCATCTCACGATAGCCTACATACTGACGCAAACCGGGGGTCGATACACGTTGTAAACTCTTGATGGCGTTAACTTTGTTAACCGGATCATACTTCAAAGCAACCTTAATGGTACCTTGAGGGCCATCTTCCACGAACTTGTAAGAGAGGATATAACCTTTCTCGAACAAGATACGCGTGATCTCTTTCTTCAGATTCGAAGCAGGCACTTCCACTACACGGTGGCCGGCTTTGATTGCATTTCTCAAACGAGTGAGATAATCTGCGATTGGATCTGTCATTGTTTTGTTGTTTTTAAAATTATCAGGACTGTCCTGACATTATTTAATAATTAAGTTATTTTAGCCGGACTACTTGGACATTCCGGTTGCCCGGAACATCCAATAATCCACGCTTTCTACCAGGAAGCTTTCTTCACGCCCGGGATCAGACCTTTGGAGGCCATCTCACGGAATTGAATACGGCTCAAACCGAACACACGCATGTAACCTTTCGGACGACCGGTGATTTTGCAACGGTTGTGCAAACGAACCGGACTGGCGTTCTTCGGAAGTGCTTGGAGACCTTCATAGTCACCATCCTTGAGGAGTTGAGCACGTTTAGCAGCATATTTGGCTACCAAAGCAGCACGTTTTACCTCGCGGGCTTTCATACATTCTTTTGCCATAATTGATTACTTTAAAAGGTTACTTACTTCTTGAACGGCAGACCAAACTCGCGGAGCAGAGCAAAGCCCTCGGCATCCGTTTGAGCTGTGGTAACGAACGTGATGTTCATACCCAGCAGTTTGGTGATGTTATCAATGTTGATTTCAGGGAAGATAATCTGCTCGGTGATGCCGAGGGTATAGTTACCACGGCCATCCATCTTGTTGTTGATACCTTTGAAGTCGCGGATACGCGGCAGGGCAACGCGAACAAGACGCTCCAAGAATTCGTACATACGCTCGCCACGGAGTGTTACGCGAACACCGATAGGCATTTTTTTACGAACCTTGAAGTTAGCGATATCTTTCTTCGAAACTGTAGCAACGGCTTTTTGACCGGCAATGAGAGTCATCTCTTGTTGAGCGACATCTACAATGTGCTTGTCAGCTACAGCTTCGCCCAGTCCTTGGTTGAGGACGATTTTTTGGAGTTTCGGGCACTGCATAACAGTGATGTAGTTGAACTCCTTCATCAGGATAGGCACGATGCGCTCCTGATAATCTTGTTTCATGCTTGCTGTATTCATTGCTTAAAGTTCTTTACCAGATTTTTTACTAACACGGACGAGTTTACCATCCTTCAAGATACGGCCAACGCGAACGGGTTTGCCGTCCTCAACGGGGTTGAGGTTGGAGATATGGATGGGGCTCTCCTTTTTAACTATCCCACCTTGTGGGTTCTTTGCATTGGGTTTGGTAGCTTTGCTAACCATATTAACACCCTCTACGATAGCGCGTTGTTTCTCAACGAGCACTTCCAGCACGCGGCCGGTCTTGCCCTTAGAAG
>JAGHSG010000099.1 GCA_018066005.1 Bacteroidales bacterium
CCTTTATTTGCAGAAGAATCTATGAAAGTAATTATAATCGGTACCGGCAATATAGGTACTGCTGCACAAAAAGCCGTTTTAGCGGCTCCGGACATGGAATTAGCGGGCGTTTATCACCATTATGAGATTGACAATGCACAATGCACAATGCACAATGTAGATGTGGCTTTGATATGTCTGCCGACGCGTGAGTCACCTGCTTTTGCGGAGAAAATGCTTCGTATGGGCATCAGTACGGTCGATTCGTTTGACATACACACGCAGATACCCGAAGTGCGTCAGCACCTTATGGCAGTTGCCCAAGAGGCACAAAGTGTCAGCATCATATCTGCCGGTTGGGATCCGGGATCGGATTCTATGATTCGTGCTTTATTGCAAGTGTTGGCACCCGAAGGACAGACTTATACCAACTTTGGTCCGGGTCGCTCTATGGGACACACCGTAGCAGCCAAAGCCATAAAAGGCGTGAAGAATGCTTTGAGTATCACTTTGCCACTTGGTAAAGGAAAACACGGGCGGCATGTCTATGTCGAGTTGGAAGACGGCTATGATTTTGACAACGTGCGTCAGCGGCTGTTGCAGGACGATTACTTTGCTCACGACGCTACCGAAGTGGAGCAGGTGGACGATGTGGAAAAATACCAAACGACCGGGCACGGCGTTCTATTGGAGCGCACGGGCGTTGCGTCCGGCAGAGATAATCAGCAACTGGAATTCAAGATGAAAATAGACAATCCGTCGCTCACGGCACAATTTATGGTCGGTTGCGCCCGGGCTGCTTATCGCTTGCAAAAAGAGGGACGTTACGGCTGCTATACCACCATCGAACTGGCTCCGGCATGGATGTTACCCGGCAGCGTGGAAGCCAACGTAAGGGCGTTAGTATAACTATATTCTCACTCCCAGTCCGGCATCTATAAACTCGGCTTTCATGATATGCAACTTGAGGCCAAGTTGAACATATAAATGCTGTGTACACAGGTATTTGAGTTGTAGTTTTTGGTAAAACCAACCATCTTGGTAGGTACTGGCTTTCATAGGGTCGTAAGCGTAAAAAATGCCCCTGTTTAACCCTTTTTGTGCTTCTTTGTAGGGCTCCATATTCTTCACGGGGTCATATAGATAAATGCCTAAATGGTAACCCAAACTGAATCTTCCCAACACCATCTCCGGTTGCAGACTCACTCCGACACGGAAACAGTTGGCAACCTTACTTTCCGCAATATATGTCTTGCCAAATTCGCTGCCTGTATAACTATACGCCCCGTCATAGAACACATCTATACTGCCGCCTAAACGGAATATACTAACGGGATTCCAATGGGCTGCAATACTGAATGAACCTACGCCAAACCATTTTTGGTCTTTATAGTAAACGCTGCGACATCCTCCGGCTATACCTATCTCTACATCCCATTTTTTCTTCACACCCTCGTATAACTTATGGGGTACCAACGTCATCGGCTCAACATAGCGGTGTCCGTCAATACCTTCATCCGGGAAATAAGCCAAACCAATCTCTCCGTTGAACATATTATATCCGGCATTAGGAGTCATTATACTGCCGTTGCTTAAATGTTGCCAAGCAGCAGAAAGCGTGAAAGACCAGCCTTTTTTGATGGGGAAATCCATATATATACCGGCTGTAATCCACGCGTTGGCAATACTTCCGATAGAAACGTTGGCGATTTGTTGGTACTTGTAATTGGGGTCTGACGATGGAATTTTATATTCTTTCCATTTCAGGTCGCTCGGCACCGTGTTTGCGTATGTCTTGGTAGCAAAACCTACACCTATTCCGGGGCGAACACCGAAAATGAAGTGGGGCAGGCGCACCAGCGGCACGTTGATGTACGCATGTGGCGCAATAATCTGTCCTAAATAGTCTTGTTGCCCAAGGTCCAACACCGTTAAAGCCACACCTACCGAAGTATTATTCCACTGACGCAGACCAATATTTTTCTCTACGGGCATAAATTCTACGGCAAAGGTTCCGCCAACGACAAACGGGCGGTCCATTGCGAGACCTTTGGTATCTTTATCACCGTTGATTTTGTCATCTCTGTTAAGCCATCCACCGGCGCCGCTCAAACGGTACCGGATGTGAATATTATGGGTGTCACGCGGAGCTTTGGCGCACCAGATAGGTTGAATAATCAACCCCAAAAGGCACAAACAAAATATCTTTTTCCTCATATCGGCTGCAAAATTACTATTTTATTTGCATTTATGCAAATTAAATTTGGATATTTGGAGATTTTTTAGTACCTTTGCAGCCAAAATTAAAATGGATAACTATGTTTGATAACTTAAGTGAACGATTAGAACGCAGTTTTAAGATTCTAAAAGGTGAAGGCCGTATTACGGAAATAAACGTTGCCGAGACGGTCAAGGATATACGTAAAGCCCTGCTGGAAGCGGATGTCAACTATAAAACGGCGAAACAATTTACCGACCAGGTCAAAGAGAAAGCCCTCGGTCAGAATGTGCTGACCAGCGTCCGCCCCGG
>JAGHSG010000072.1 GCA_018066005.1 Bacteroidales bacterium
GGTTGTAAGGAAACCCAAAACGAACCGCAACCTAAGGACATTATTCAAGTCACCCATCAATTGGGTGAACCAGTAACTAACCCCATCAACAAGGACTACTGCAAAGTTGCGAATGCCGAACAAACGCTATCGTCCTTGCGCCGCGTCTCCGACCGGTTCTATTACATGGACTTCGCTTCCGACCTGACCTTACAGAAGTTAACGGAAGCCAAACTGCGCACGAATAAAGCGGTTTGTGATATGATGAACCAACTGTGGTTCAACCCTGCCGGATATGAAGATCCGTTTGACGAGGAACATCCTGTAGAAACTCCTGCTTGCTCCGGTTTTATTTGCTTCAACGAAGCAGGCGAACTGCTTTTTGGACGTAATTTCGACGGTGCCGGTGGTCCTATGTGTATGGTTTTTAACAAAGTAAACGGAACATACGACTATATCCAACTCACCGCACCTAATTATAATTCCGTATTGTATAACGGTCCTGCCAACAAACTTGAGAATGGTGACGGTATCCTCTCCGATGGCAAGACCTCCCTTCACCGCCTACTGCGTCAACCGGTAGCTACGATGGACGGCATGAACGAGCATGGTCTATGCTTTGGTGCTTTCCAATTGCCCGTATTTAGGGATGACAACGACACTGACAAAACTCATGGTCCTAAACGTGTGATGCAAGACAGCGGAAAGAATGTTATCAACTCCAGCATTATGCACAACCTCATCTTGAGTGAATGTAAGACAGTGAAAGAGGTGGAGAAGTTCTTGCTAAAGTATGATTTTGCTTCTACACACCCGTCTCTTAATGTGCATTGGATGGTAGCTGATGCCACCGGCGACTACGCCGTGTTTGAGTATTGGGAGGACTCTCTTTATGTGCTTCGTGCAAAAGACAGAAATGATATTGTTCATTTGACTTCTCACGTTGTTCCTTACGAATATAACAGTATTGAGAATTACTACTGCAATCCGGAAGCCACCTTCAATTACTTGACCGATAAGTGGCAGAACATTTATAGCAGTAAGGTACGTGTGAATCACTTGATGATGTCTTATAAGCCTGTAATGAACGAGATGGAGGCTCTTCAATGCTTGCAGCAAGGCTCGTTCGGTGTGGAGATGTTGGGTGATGTGACCAACTGGTCGTGTATCTATAATCCCAAACAGCGCACCATCCTCTTCTGCATGCGTAACGATATGTCCACCATCTATAAAGTAGATTTAAAGAAGGAATTAAATGAAATAGGCGACTATGGAACACCGACCCCGCCCAAACCTCAGGGCAGGGATACTATACCATATTGATTGAACTAAAAAACATGAAGAAACTTTTTCTGGCACTGATGGCTGTAGCCGCCATCGCGTTAACAGGGTGTAAGGAGAATGAACCAGGAGTCAATATCACGGAAGGGACAAAGATTACCGAACTGCGCTCCTATACGGAGAAGTCGCCCAATCCAATCAATGCAACGAACCTCAAGTTAGCTAACTCCGAGGAGACATTAAAATCCCTTCGTCACGTATCCAAGAACCGCCTGTTCTACATGGACTATCTGGTAGATTTTCCTATGGATAAACTGTGGAAGACGGGCGAAGACCGATACAAATATGATTCCGCTATGACTGGTGAGTTGAAGTATCTTAACGACTATTTGGGTATGTTGTTTCATAATTATCCCGAACCCCGAGTGATGGATGACCCCTTGACCGCTTGCTCCTCTTTTATCTGCCATAACGAGAAAGGAGAACTGCTTTTCTGCCATAATATGGATGGTGCCGGCGGAAGTATCGTCGCTGTTTACCAAAAACCGATGGGCGGAAAATATGGTTTTGTAGCTCTGTCTAACACGATTTATAACGTCTTTCGTTTCGCTCCGGAGTACATAGAAACAGGTGCTTTGATGGATGGTAAGTCCGACCTTTATATCCTCCTTACCCAACACATGGCGCATTTAGGTGGAATGAATGACCAAGGCTTGTGCT
>JAGHSG010000118.1 GCA_018066005.1 Bacteroidales bacterium
GGGTCGCGGTCGTTCCAAATAGAGACAGAGCCATTCAGGAAAACACGCTCTACATCGTCTGCGGAGATATTGAAACGCTTGGACGAGGTGGAGAAGATGACGGTCACTAAGCCTTTGTCGGCATGCAGTTTCTGGCAGTTATTCTTCTCGCCGTCTGCAAAGTTGACGGGGAGGTCGTCGCCCAACCATGTCAAGGAAATCTTGGCACCATTGCTGCCGGAAGCCGGAGTAAAGAGATAGCGCTGGTCGGCTTTGGCGGAAAGTCCGTCCGTATAAGCAGCCGTATAGCCGGAGGCGTTCTTGAGTTGGTCGTAACCGAAGTTACCTTTCTTCCAGTCTGAACTGGAGATAACTGCCATATATTCGGCATCCGACCAACCGCTATGTGGCAGGGAAGCGACATAGCGCGTCGTGTCTTCGCTATCCATTGTCATGGGATAGACGGAAGAGTAGGTGGATTTACCGATAATGAGATAGAGATTCTTAGTCCAACGGGTCTGACTATTATCGAAATAGACATAGCCGCCGGAGAACGACCAATTGGCCGCTTGCAGGGCGGCAGTAATCACTAAAAATCCAATCAAAAAGAATTTTTTCATGGTTCAATGCGTGGCATTAGATATGTCTTGTTTTTCGGCCTCTCGTGTATGTTCGGGCGCGCATCGCGAACACCATTCCACAAAAAGCGCACAAAAGTACAAAAAAAAATCTATATTTGCAAATTTTATGGAGATTATTTGCATTTTGTTGCGGGGAAAGGTGCATTTTTTTGCGGAAGTGATTGATAATAAAGTATGTAGATTGGCGAAAAAAATATCAGCAGATATTAACAATAGGGTGAGAAAAACAGGAAAAATGCGGGGAAATGTCTTGATTTTTTTGCGCTAAAAATATATTTTGTGGCGCTAAAATTTGTACATGTCAAAAATATTTTGTACCTTTGTACACAAATTTGACAATAACATGAAAAAGACCTTTGTATTATGCGCGATGGGCGCGATGATGACCGTGAGCGGTCTGTTAGGTTGGGGTAGCCAGGCAATGGCGGCTAACACCAAGAAAAATAAAGCAATGAGTGTGCAACGCGTTGAGCCCCTGAACTGGTGGACCTGCATGAAATGCCCGCTGACGTTGATGGTATATGGCAATGACCTGCAAGACGCCACTGTGACGGTTAGTGCTTCCGAGCACTCCGATAAAGGCACAATGCACGGTGGAGAAAAGGGGTTGATTATTAAGCAGGTGCGTAAGGCCGACAGCAAGAACTACCTGTTTATAGATGTGGACGTGCGCCTGGCAGGGACATACACGTTTACCCTGAAAAACGGCAAGAAAAAGACCACTTTCCAATACGAAGTATTAGAACGCAAAGTCAGCAACTGTATTCGTGAATCTTTCTCGAGTAAGGATATGATTTACCTGCTGATGCCGGACCGCTTCCGCGACGGTGACCCGACAAACAACACCGTTGCAGGCATGAATGAGCCGTGCAAAAAAGGTTATATACACGGTCGCCAAGGCGGTGATATACAGGGAATTATAGACGAGTTGCCTCATATAAAAGAATTGGGTGCAACGTATATATGGCCAACTCCGCTGACCTGGTCCAATGATACAAATTTCAGTTATCACGGTTATGCCTGCGCCGATTATTATCACATCGACCCGCGCTTCGGTACCAACGATTTGTACAAAGAAATGGTGCAGAAAGCCCATGCTATGGGACTGAAAATTATTATGGACGTCGTTACCAACCACAGCGGCATTGAGCATTGGTGGGCGAAAGACCTGCCGTATAACGATTGGTGGCACCGGTTTTGGAATGATGAAATGAGCGCTTCGCTCAATGATGAATTGAAGGAAGTTTATGTGGGAACGAATAACGCTTTTACGACCGTATATGACGTGAACGCTTCGCAGTACGACAGGAAAGTGAACGAGGAGGGGTGGTTTGACCATCACATGCCTGATATGAACCTCGACAACCCCGATTTGTTGCAGTATTTCAAGCAGTTATATATCTGGTGGATCGAGTGGGCAGGTATAGACGGATTACGCGTAGATACCTATCCGTACAATGAGAAGGACCCCATGTCGCAATGGTGCAAGGCTATTCGTGAGGAATATCCGTGGATTAACATCGTGGGTGAGACGTGGACCCGTCCCGCCAACCAAGTGGCTTATTGGCAGAGCGGAACGAAGAATATGGACGGCTTTGACAGCAATTTGCCTGCCGTCATGGACTTCCCGACCGAAGAAGCTATCCGTCAAGCCCTGGAGAATGACGGTAATTATTGGGGCGGTGGCATGGCCAAAGTGTATGACGCCCTGACGGCTGACTACCTGTACGGCGACGTGAATAACCTGCTGATGTTCGTGGGCAACCACGATATGGACCGCTTTGCCGATGTGGTGAAAGATAACGACCCCCGTCGTGTCATGATTGGTCATGTGCTGATTGCTACCATGCGCGGTATTCCGCAGATGTTCGCCGGCGACGAGTATATGCAACGTTCTATTGACCGCAGTACGGGTCACTCGGGTCTGCGCCAACCGCTGCCAACCGAAGGTGAACTGACCGAACAACAGAAACAGGTGTACGAGCAGATGAAGACCCTTTGGAACTGGAGAAAGAACGAGCCGGTACTGTGGAGCGGCAAGACGATGCATTTCCTTGCGCGCGATAACACGTACGCGTACGTACGATATAATAAGGAAGAGGCGGTGTTCGTGTTCATCAACGCCAGCGAGGAGACACGCACCATTCCGATGGCACATTATCAGGAGATACTGGGGCAATATGCTCCTACCGGCGTTATGCCACTGGAAGGGGATAAGACGTTTGACTTGCGGAAGGATAGTGAAGCGGCGCCATTGAGCTACGTGATAGTAAAAACACATAAATAATAGAAAAAAGTAACAAAAATTTGGTGGATTGAAATATTCTTTGTACCTTTGCAGTCGCAAAGGATACTCAATCCATTCATTGCGGCTTTAGCACATCGGTAGTGCATCAGCTTCCCAAGCTGAGGAGGCGGGTCCGACTCCCGTAAGCCGCTCTTCGTCGGAGATAACTTCGCTCAAAAGAATTTGCGGTGCAAATTGGTTCGCTCGGTTACTCCTCCTCTCCCCACCACGCAAGCGTGTCGGGGACCCCAATAAAAGAGAGAAGCAAGTTTCTCGTCGAGTGTTCTCCCCAAAAAGCAGGCTTTTCGGGGGCCCCAATAAGCAGCAGGATGAAAAGTCCTGCTGCCTGTGAGATAACTAGTGGACTAGGAAACTAGTAGACTAGGGGGCTAGGAAACTAGGAAACTAGGAGACTAGGGGGCTAGATAAATAGGCGGATGAGGACCATGTGATTTTAGCAGGATGAAAAGTCCTGCTATTTGTTTTAAGGGCATTTTTAGGCGATTTGAGAGGGGGTAAGTATCAAAATCGACAGGGTGTCGGTAGAAAAAGTGCATTTTATTATACGCAAAATTTGGAGATGTAATTTTTTTTTTGTAATTTTGTGGCAGATTTTCGAATTGTCGGAACGAAAAAAGAACAAAAACCATAAAAACCCCTTAAAGCAATTTGCGGTTTTACCGCTAGCGTGCTACCTAAATTAGTAAAGTCCTATTATGCAAGCATATCGTCCTTTCCAAATTTACGTATCACAGTCCTGCGGACTTAATTGCTTACGGCGATAAACAGGAATAAACTTTAATTTGATAATAATAAAAAACTAACAATATGACTGAAGACAGAATTATTCCTGTGAAGATTGACGAGGAAATGCGATCCTCGTACATCGATTACTCCATGAGCGTTATCGTCAGCCGTGCTCTGCCGGATGCTCGTGACGGTTTTAAACCTGTACAAAGACGTGTACTATTCGGTATGAACGAATTGGGCAACACGTCCGACAAACCCACCAAAAAAGCAGCACGTATCGTGGGTGAGGTTATGGGTAAATATCACCCTCACGGTGATAGCAGTATATACGGTACGATAGTTCGTTTGGCACAGCCTTGGAACATGCGTTACTGTCTGGTAGATGGTCAAGGTAACTTCGGTAGTGTAGATGGTGACGGACCTGCTGCCATGCGTTACACCGAGGCTCGTCTGAGCAAGATGGCAGAAGAGATGCTCCGCGACATTGAGAAAGATACCGTAGATATGCAACTCAACTTTGACGACTCGCTCCGTGAGCCTGTCGTTCTGCCTTGCCGCTTCCCGAACCTGCTCGTTAATGGCGCTACGGGTATTGCCGTAGGTATGGCTACCAATATGGCAACCCATAACTTGGGCGAAGTTATTGACGGTTGTGTGGCATACGTTAAGAGACAGATTGACAATGCACAATGCACAATGCACGGTGAGGAGCCGCGTGAGATAACGGTTGAGGAGTTGATGGAATATATCAAAGCACCGGATTTCCCGACCGGCGGTACTATTTACGGTTATCAAGGGGTACGCGATGCTTTTGAGACAGGTCGCGGCCGTATCGTTATCCGCAGTAATGCCGACATAGAGGCCGAGGATAACGGACGCGAACATATTGTGATTACCGAACTGCCTTACGGCGTCGTTAAGAGTGATTTGGTGAAGAAAATAGCCGAACTGGTTAGCGACAAGAAAATAGAAGGTATATCAGACATCAGCGACCAATCCAAACGCGACATACGTATCGTGATTGAAATCAAACGTGACGCCAATGCACAGGTGGTATTGAATAAATTGTATAAATACACCGAGTTGCAGAGTTCGTTCTCCGTTAATAACATCGCATTGGTGAAGGGTCGTCCGCAGTTGATGAACCTGAAAGATATTATCTCCACCTTTATCGAGCACCGCATGGATGTGGTTACACGCCGTACGATGTGGGAGTTGCGTAAAGCCGAAGAGCGTGCACATATCTTGGAGGGCTTGATTATTGCCGTAGATAATATAGACGAGGTGGTTCATATCATCCGTGGCAGCCGTACACCGGCTGACGCCCAAGCCAACTTGGAGAAACGCTTCGAATTGGACAACCTGCAATCCAAAGCCATCGTAGATATGCGTCTGAGTCAGTTGACCGGTCTGCGTATTGACGAGTTGAAGGCCGAATATGCCGAACTGGAGAAGCAGATTGCCCATTTGAAAGAGTTGCTCGCCAGTGAAGTGCTGCGTTATGG
>JAGHSG010000146.1 GCA_018066005.1 Bacteroidales bacterium
GTTAACCGATTCACCAAGTATATCCATAACGGTCAACTGATTATCCGCAAGGGGGGTAAGGCGTTTGGCGCCGGAGGCGCGGAACTGCGTTGATAGCCGCCCCGCTGCCGTTCTATAAAAAATCGTCATTCGGGGCGATTTTTCTGTTTTTATTTGCATATATGCAAAAAAAAGTGTAATTTTGCAGCGCAAAGCGCTGTGAAGAACAGAATAAGCGATAAAATCTAACTAAATTATTAAGGTATGAAAAAAATCTTTTTGGCACTGATGGCTGTAGCCGCCATCGCGTTAACGGGGCGCAAAGACAAGAATGATGAACCCCAACCACAACCCCAACCGCAGGATGGCGTTATTCAAGTTACCCACCAATTGGGAGAAAGAGTAAAGAACCCCACTAACGCAGATTGGTGTAAGGCACCGATGGCGGAGCAAACATTGTTGTCTCTGCGTCACATCTCTGACCGCTTCTATTACATGGACTTCGTTACGGATCTCACTTTGCAAAAGTTAGTGGAAGCCAAATTACGCACGAACAAAGAGGTTTGTGATATGATGAACGAGCTATGGTTCAATCCCGCCGGATATGAAGATCCATTTGACGAGGAAAACCCGGGTCAAACTCCTGCCTGCTCCGGATTTATATGCTTCAACGAAGCCGGCGAACTACTTTTTGGACGTAACTTTGACGGCGCAGGAGGTCCTATGTGTATGGTCTTCAATACCGCGAACGGAACACATGATTATGTACAATTAACGGCTCCTAACTACAATTCTGCACTATATAACGGAACCTCCCATAAACGTGAGAATGGGGATGGAATTCTTTCGGATGACACTACTTCCCTTCACCGCCTGCTGCGTCAACCTGTAGCAACGATGGACGGCATGAACGAATACGGTCTATGCTTTGGCGCCTTCCAATTGCCTGCATTTAGGAAGGATGATGATTATCAACATGGACCTCGGCGCGTGATGCAAGAAAGCGGGAAAAATGTTATCAACTCCAGTTTGATGCACAACCTCATCTTGAGCGAATGTAAAACGGTGAAAGATGTGGAGAAATATATGCGTGGACTTGATTTTGCGGCTACACACCCATCGCTCAATGTACACTGGATGGTGGCTGATGCAACGGGCGACTACGCTGTGTTTGAATATTGGGAAGATTCCCTTTATGTACTTCGTGCAAAAGATAGGAATGATATTGTCCATTTGACTTCTCACGTTGTTCCTTATGAATATAATAGCATTGAGAATTACTACTGTAATCCGTACGCTACGGCAACTTATTTGACCGATAAGTGGCAGAATATCTATAGCAGTAAGGTACGTGTGAATCATTTGATGATGTCCTATCAGCCTATCATGGACGAGATGGAAGCCCTACGTTGCTTGCAGGCAGGCTCGTTTGGTGTAGAAATGTTGGGTGATGTGACGAACTGGTCGTGCGTCTATAACACCAAACAGCGCACCATCCTTTTCTGCATGCGCAACGATATGTCCACAATCTATAAATTGGATTTAAAGAAGGAATTATATGAAATGAACGACTATGGGACACCGGGATTACCCACTAATCCTCAGCGCAGGGATACTATACCATATTGATTGCTTTGAAGGCGCTTACCGTTAATGTGGCTTATCAACTGAACGAGGAGAACCGTTTGGGCAAACTCAAAGTCGGCTACGTAGCTAATATGTCTGTCTTTGACGCCGATTTCCTTAAAGACGATATGGCCAAAATCTATCGCGCATCTACCATTGCCACTATTGTGGATGGCCAAGTTGTGTATGGACAAAAATAAAATTAGCGAAGCGTTCTATTAGCGTCAGCGTTCTACTAGGCACGGTAGTGCCGTTCTATTAGGGCATCGCCCATTCTATAAAAAAATCGCCTACCTTGGCGATTTTTTTGTGTGTAAACACAATTATGGTGCTATGGAAACGATTTGCGTAAAAAAGTTTCCAAAAAATTTGGTCATGTCAAAAAAAAAGTGTACCTTTGCAGCGTTTTTTGGTGCAAGAAGAGCAAGAAGAAATATAAATGGCTGAAAATCAACGGGAAAATATTGTTTTGGCAGCATCGGAAAAGATGCGCTTGCTGGGCATACGGTCGGTGTCCGTGGATGACTTATGTCACGACCTCGGGATATCCAAAAAAACCTTCTACGTCCACTTCGCCACCAAAGATGCACTGGTGGATGAACTGCTGCGCCGACGCGAACAACAGTTGGTGGAAGATGTGGAACGCAAGACCAAAGGCAAAAAAATGATAGACCTGCTCTTTGACTTCATCAAAGTGACCAAAGACCTCAAAGATGTGCGGCAAGTGCCACCGTTGTTGTACGACCTGAAGAAATATTACCCCCAACAACTGACCGCCCACCTGCAACGACTAAAAATAATCAACCGCGACATTGCGGCACGATATTTGCAACAAGGTGTAGAAGAGGGCTTCTTCCGCCCGGACCTGAACATGGAAGCCGTAGCACGTGTGTTAGCTTCGCTTCATCAAGTCATGCTGGACAAACTGGCGGAAGCACAGAACCACCCCAGCATCGTTCAAGACTCCAAAATGGCCATGGACATCTTTATGCGGGGGCTGATAAGTGAAGAAGGGGAGAAGCGGATTAGAGAACGCTTCGCTAATAGAACGCCGCAAGCGGCTAATAGAAAATAGATTAAAAAGATTATATGAAAGGAATTGTATTGTTTTTGGCAGGGATATTGGGAACACTGCCGTTTTATGGACAAGAATCGTTGAGCATGGATTCGGCACAGATGGCACTGAATGCCCTGATGCAACAATCGTACACCAGTCACCTGACGCTGTCGCTGGCTGATGCACAGAACTATGCCATTCAACAGAACCGCACCCTAAAAAATGCTTCGTTGGACGTGCGCAAAGCCCACGCGCAGCGTTGGCAGACGATTGCTGCCATGCTCCCGCAGGCAGACGCTTCGGCACAGTACGTCAATATGTGCAACTACGAGATGGAATTTGGTGCTACCGGACAAAAAATGTCGATGCCTAACTACCTGACCGCAGGTGCTTCCGTCAGTATGGGTCTGAACGGTCAAGCCATCGTGGGTGCGCTCATCAACAACATAGCCATCGAGATGCAGGACATAACACGCAACCAGTCCGAAGCCGACCTGGCCGCCAACGTGACAGAGGGTTACGCTGCCGTTCTGGTGATGCAGGACATCGTGGTACTGATGGATTCGAGTTTGCGTAACGTGGAGCGTCTGTACGACCAAACCGCCCGCATGGCTGCCGTAGGCGCTGTGGAGCAGACACAAGCCGACCAAGTGCGCGTGCGCGTAAACCAATTACATAATAGCGTGATGGCTAACCGCCGTAACCTGGAACTGGCCTACAACACGCTGCGTGTGCTGCTGGATGTGGATGCCGAAACGGAATTGCAACTGACGACATCGTTAGACCAGTTATTGTCACCCGAGAACGCCTTGGGTATGCTGTTGGAACAGTGGAACATAAACAATAACTTCAATTACCAACTGCTGCAGAAAAATGTTGAACTTGCCAAGAAAAACGTTCACATGGCAGCATGGGCATACGGTCCTACGATAGGTGCGCAATACACGTACACCTACCGTCATAATTTCACCGACGGCGGTTTTAACATGACTCCGCCTAACATGATTGCAGTCAATGTGGCTCTGCCTATCTGGTCAAGCGGTAAACGGGCAGCCGGTGTGACGGAGAAAAAAATAGCACTCCAACAAGCCGAAAACACGTTGTCCGAGACAACGGATAACCTGGGTATCCAATACCAGCAGTTGCGCTATAACCTCGCCAACGCCTACGAGACGTATATCACCCAAAAAGAGAATATAGAAGTTTCCAGTCGCGTGTTTGCCAACGTGGGTAATAAATACCACTGGGGCGCTTCGTCGGCCTTGGAACTGACCAACGCTTCCAACGACCTCATCACCGCACAGACGTCGTATGTCAATTCGGTGTTGGAACTGGTGAATGCACAAGTTAAGTTAGAGAAATTTTTGAATAATAAATGATATGAAAAAAGTTGTGTACTTATTGTTGGCCGTGATGACCCTCGTGGCATGCGGCAAGAAAGAAACCGCCCAACAGGAAGAGAAGGCGGAAGTTGTTAAAACCATGATTCTGCAACCGCGCAAGGTGATGCGTCAGTTATCCGTATCGGTTAACTTGCAGGGCTACGAGACCGTTAACGTGGCTCCGTCCGTAACGGGACGCATTGAACATATCTACGTGGAAGTAGGTGACGAAATCAACAAAGGCGATTCGCTGGTGCGTATGGACCAAACACAATACCGTACCGCCAAGTTGACCATGGCTAACTTAGAGACCGAGATGGCGCGTATGAACGCCTTGATTGAATCGGGTTCGGTCAGTCAACAAGCCTACGACCAAGCCAAGTTGGGCTATGACCAGACCAAGGAGAACATGGCTTTCCTGAAAAAGAACACCTATTACCGTTCGCCTTTCCGCGGCATCGTGTCGGCCAAGAACAACGAGGACGGCGAGTTATACAGCGGCGCTCCTATCGTTACTATCACGCAAGTAGATAGACTGAAAGCCCTGATAGCTATTCCCGAGTCCTATATACCCGTTGTCAAGCAGGGCATGAAACTGACTCTGAAATCGGAGATATACAAAGACCATACTTTCCCCGCATTTATCGAGATTGTGTATCCGACCGTAGATGCTTCTACGCACACTTTCCAATGCAAGATACAGATTCCTAACGCTAACCGTC
This sequence comes from Bacteroidales bacterium, assembly GCA_018066005.1. GTDB lineage: Bacteria > Bacteroidota > Bacteroidia > Bacteroidales > Paludibacteraceae > Colicola. Next base: position 4,767 of record JAGHSG010000146.1, read on the forward strand.
TGCTCCGTCCGGGTATGTACGTGACGACTATGCTGCCGCTGAACGAGGATAACGTCATCTGCGTACCTTATCAGTCAGTAGAGAAACTGGTCGGCGCTAACGACCGCTATGTGTTCCTGAACGAGAACGGTCGCGCCAAACGTGTAGGTGTGACCTTGGGTCAACGCATCGGCGAAGATGTGGAGATCATCGCTCCGGAGATTGTGCCCGGTGCCGAATATGTGTATGTCGGTCAGCATAAGTTGGTGGACGGCACGCTGCTGGAGATAGCGGAGTAACAACTAGATAACTAGAAAACTAGATAACTAGAAAAAATAAAGCATTATGAGCATATATAGAACAGCGATACAAAAACCGGTGACGACGGCACTTATCTTTGTTGCCGTTATCATCATTGGTCTATTCTGCTTTACGCAGTTGCCAATTGACCAATTCCCGGAGATGGATCCCCCGTACGTGACGGTGATGACCACTTACCCGGGTGCTTCCGCCTCCGAGATGGAGACGAACGTGACCAAGGTTATGGAGAACGCCTTGAACTCCACGGACCACCTTAAACACCTGACCAGTAAGTCCAAGGATAACATATCCATGGTGACGCTGGAAATGGAGTGGGGCAGTAATATGGACGAGATAACGAACGACATACGTTCGTACGTCGATATGGTGAAGGATAACCTGCCCGATAACTGCGGTACACCGGTTATCTTCAAGTTATCCACTTCTTCCATGCCTATTGCCATGTATTCGGTTACTGCCGACGAGTCCTACGCCGGATTGGATAAGTTGCTGAACGATGAGATTGTTCCGCAATTGAACCACATTGACGGAATAGGTAATATATCCCTATCCGGTTCGCCGGACCGTTATGTCTATATCGACCTGGATCAGCAGAAACTGGACGCATACGGCATATCCCTGGAACAAGTGGGCGGTGTGGTTAGCGCCAATAACCTGAACTTGTCTTCGGGTACGGTCAAGATGATTAAGGAGCAGTACCAGATGCAGGTGCGCTCGGAATATATCGAGTCCAAAGAGATAGAAGATCTGATGGTTACTATGTTGCCTTCGGGTCAGCAAGTCTTTGTGCGCGACATAGCCACGGTAAAAGATACCATCAAAGACCTGACTTTGGACGAGAAAGCCAATGGTCGTGAAGCCGTGCGCCTGATTATTGCCAAGCAGACCGGTGCCAACACGGTGCAGGTTTGTCAGGACGTCAAGAAAGAACTGGACCGCATCCAGAAACAAATCCCGTCGGATGTCAAGATAGAGAAGATTTACGAGAGTAGCGAGAACATCCAGAATTCCATCAACTCGTTGGAAGAGTCCGTGCTATACGCCCTGTTATTCGTGGTGTTGGTCGTTCTGTTCTTCCTCGGTAAATGGCGTGCAACCATTATTATCGGTATAACCATTCCTATTGCATTGATTACCGCCTTTGCGTACCTGAAATTAGTAGATTCGAGTATCAACATCATCTCGCTGTGCTCGTTGACGATTGCTATCGGTATGGTGGTGGATGATGCCATCGTGGTGCTGGAGAATATATCCAAGCACGTGGAGCGTGGCGAACACCCGCGTGAGGCGTCTATCTATGCCACCAACGAGGTGTGGGTGTCGGTTATTGCCACAACCTTGGTCTTGGTAGTCGTCTTCGTTCCGCTGACGATGCTGACGGGTATGGCAGGTATCATGTTCCACGAGTTAGGTTGGATTGTGACTATTGTGTGCTGCACTTCCACCATTGTGGCTATATCGCTGACGCCTATGCTCTGCTCCAAGATGCTCCAACCGCGTCGCGTACACGTGGATGAGAACGGCGACTTGATAGACGATGACGCCAACGCCAACACGTGGTATGACAGAACGGTGGTACGTATGCTGGATAAAGTGGATGACTGGTATGCTCAGTCGTTAGGTTGGTGCCTGAAGCATAAAACGATAACGTTCCTTATTCTGTTTGCGTTCTTTGTCTTCTCATTGATACCTGTCTTCATGGGTAAGATAGGCTTTGACTTCATGCAGGAGCAGGATAACGGTCGACTGAACGTAACCGTCAAACTGCAACGCGGTACGCGTATTGAGGAGACCCTGAAAACGGCACGTAAGTTGGAAGTTCGCTTCACCGAGTTGGTTCCGGAGATAGAGATGATTTCTACTTCCGCCGGTTCCAATGACGATGCATCCATATCGGCTATGTTCTCCTCTACCGAGAACAACAAGATATCCATGACCGTTCGTACCAACAAGAAATGGCAGCGTACCCGTTCTATCTTTGAGATAGCCGAGGTGCTGCGTAAGGAGATGGCCCGTTATCCGGAGATAACCGAGTACCAAGCCACCGCTTCGTCGGGTATGGGCGGCGGACAGTCCAACACGGTGGACGTGGAGATATACGGTTACGACTTTGCTACCACATCGCAGATGGCAGAGCAGGTTAAGTACTTGGCTAAACAGTTACCGGGAGCACGTGACGTCAGCATATCCCGTGAGGATGACCGTCCGGAGATTAAGATAACGGTGGATAAAGAGAAAGCATCCCGTATGGGCTTGTCTTCCGCTTCCATATCGCAATACTTGCGCTACCGCGTGTACGGTATGCCGTGCGGTTATTTGAAAGAGGACGGTTCGGAGTACGATATCCTTTGCCGACTGAAAGAAGAGGACCGTAACTCCATTGAGGATATTCTGGACCTGACCATCCCTACCGCTACGGGCGGACAGGTTAAGTTGTCGGAGGTGGCTTCCATCGGTGAGTACTGGGCTCCGCCTACTATTGAGCGTAAAGCCCGTCAGCGTATCGTGACCATCAAGGTGTTCCCCTACAAGACTTCCTTGGGCGATTTGGCACGCGAGTTGGACGATAAAGTGATGAGTCAGATAGACTTCCCGACTGGATACAGTTACCGTTTGGCAGGTACGTATGAGACGCAGGAAGAGACCTTCGGAAATATGATCCTGTTGTTCCTGCTGATTATTATCCTTGTATATATCGTGATGGCTTCGCAGTCTGAGTCGTTCGCCAAACCGGGTATTATTATGTTCTCCATTCCGTTTGCCGTCTCGGGTGTACTTATTGCCCTATGGATAACGGGTCGCTCGCTGGATATGATCGGTGCGCTTGGTTTGGTTCTGCTTGCCGGTATCGTGGTTAAGAACGGTATTGTGCTGGTGGACTACATCAACCTGATGCGTGAACGCAAGTTGCCTTTGGACGAGGCTATCATGGTGTCCGGCCGAAGTCGTATCCGTCCTGTGCTGATGACCGCTTTCACCACCGTTTTGGGTATGGTGCCGATGGCCGTCTCCAACGGTGAGGGTGCCGAGATGTGGCAGCCGTTAGGTATCGTGGTTATCGGCGGTCTGACCGTATCCACCTTCCTGACCCTGTACATAGTGCCTATTCTGTATGGCGCCATCACGAAGGAAGATGCCGATGCGGAGCAGAAACGCTTACGCGAGAAGTTTATCTTTATGGATATTAAAGTGAAGAAATAGTGTAGAGATTAGAGATTAGAGTGTAGAGATATGAAAAGTGTCATGATAGTTTTCAACCAAGCCAACACAGAGCGTGTTGAGTATATGCTGGATGTTCTTGGTATCCGCGGATGGTCATTCTTTGAACAAGTGCAAGGGCAGGGGTCGGTTAATGGCGACCCTCGCCGTGGCACACATGCTTGGCCTGAGATGAACTCGGCAGTCATAACGGTGGTAGAGGATGACAAAGTTCCCACCTTGTTGGAGTCTGTACAGAAATTAGATGCCCGTAACCCCGAAGTGGGGGTCAAAGCGTTCTCTTGGAATATAGAAGCGATGGTATAAGCGTCTCCATCGCACGAAGAGTTAGACGGCTGAATGTATAGTCTTCTATATCTTGTAATGATACAGCGACTGTGTCGGGAATAACCGGCAGGGTCGTTGTTTGTTTTAGCATAAACTTGGCGTGTAAGCGTTGGTGAGACAGTTGGTGTGTCAACTCAACAGCGGGAGTGGTCTGCTTATACGCTTTCTCATCCACTTCGGTCAACGGAAATTCCCAGAGGTGTTTCCATATATCGTTGCCTTGCCGTTGGCGGATAATTGTCCGCCCTTGGCAGACGTAGATGGTGTAGATGAAATAGCGGTCCCGCACTTTGGGGCGTTGTTTGCGCACCGGCAGTAATTCGACCGTATGATGTGCGTATGCTTGGCAGTAGATTTGCAACGGACAGTGTGTGCAGTCCGGGTGTTGCGGAACACAATACAGCGCTCCAAACTCCATAATGGCGTTATTAAACACGCGTGGCCGGTCTCTATCCAATAACTGCTCCGCCATGGTATGAAAATACTTCTTACCGGCTGTGGTATCAAAGGCTATATCGGAGTCGCTCAGTCGTGCCAAGACGCGATAGACATTGCCGTCCAAGGCAGGGTAGGGCAGGTTGAAAGCAAATCCGGCGATAGCTCCTGCCGTATAATCACCTACACCGGGCATCTGTTTCAGTTCTTCGTAAGTGGAGGGCATCTCGCTAAATAATTGTGCAGCCTTATATATATTACGCGCGCGGGAGTAATATCCCAATCCCTGCCATAGGTGCAGGACATCGTCTTCGGAGGCTGCGGCTATAGATTGTATGGTG
>JAGHSG010000037.1 GCA_018066005.1 Bacteroidales bacterium
CAATATGCACAGGCGGATAGCCCTGCTCACCCATATATTCAATCTGCGCCCCACATAAACGCAAAGCATCTACCAACTGCCCCACTGGGCGTTGACGCAAGCGCTCACAACCGTCCAAAACAACGTCACAACCGTCCAACTGCGCACAATAAGCCGTCAAGAAACGCATGGCGGTGGCACAATTAGAGAGGTGATAGGTGATAGGTGATAGGTGATTGTCAAGAACCGTGCATTGTGCATTGTTCATCGTCAACCGACTAAGTGCGTCATAGATGAGGCGGACATCATCGGGCATATCATAAGTGACCTCCATGAGGGGGTCACCATGAATTGCTTGCAGCATCAACAGACGATTAGCAATACTTTTGGATATGGGCAGTTCGACTGCTGTCATTTGTCCAATCAGTTAATATCGGGCAGGTTGGAATAGTCGCGACTGTAACGCAAATGTTGCTCTATATAGCCTTCCGTATAGTCTATTTGGACATCCTTGATAGCACCGTTTTTGCCAATAACAGGCGTATAAACAGGATTTACAAATCCCTTGTACGGTGCCAGATTGAGGACGGCATACCGCTCCAAAATCTCCTTATGCAAATTAGGTTCGACCTTGACTGCATACATCTCCACCAGTTGTTTGGCAGCGTCATAATCTCCCTCGGACGTGATACGTTGTATCTCCGCCAGCATATCGCCAACCACACGGCGAACACCCGGATAATCATTGATTTGCAGGTAATGTTTGTTATCCCGCTCAATAATTTCCATTTCGTTGTTTTCGCAATGGTCATAGACCCATGCGGCAATCAGTTGGCGGTTACGCATGTGGGCTTCTTCAATATCTTTACCCGGCTCAATACGCACCAATTGGGTCATCAAACCATTCATCATCTGCTGGTAATAAGCCGCTTTATAGGCTTCTTTGTCAGGCAGCAAACCCAGTTCGACCAGTTTATCGTCTGCCAAGAAGTAGAGGGCAAATAGGTCAGCACGTGCTTCTTCAATGGTGGAGGCATGTTCTTTGAGAGCATCCTTGCTGACGCCGGGCATCAGTTTACCGGAGCCGTGACCGACACACTCGTGCAAATCGGTATGCAAGTCGCCACAACGGGCACCGTATTTATCATAGAGCGCACGTATGTCGTCATCTATCATAAACTCTTCGTTGAAACCGTTGCCTTTGGCTGCTTCGTTGTAGGCAGATACCAAGTTATCAATGGTAACGGACTTGGAGCCGTATGATTTGCGAATCCAGTTAGCGTTAGGCAGGTTGATGCCGATAGGTGTGGCCGGATAGCAGTCACCGGCAAGAATAGCGGCTGTGATGACCTTGGCAGAAACGCCCTTGACTTCTTCTTTTTTGTAGATAGGATTGGTGGTTGAATGGTCTTCAAACCACTGTGCGTTATCAGAAATTATCTCGGTGCGACGAGTGGCTTCCATATCTTTGAAATTCACCAACGATTCCCACGTGCCGGTTATACCTAACGGGTCGGAATAGGTCTCGGTAAAACCGTTGACAAAGTCCACACGGCTCTGCAAATCTTTGACCCAAGCGATGCAATAGGCGTTAAACGAACGCAAGTCGCCGGAGCGGTTCAATTCAATCAGGTGAGCAATCACTTCACGCTGGTTATCATTCTCCGCCACGGTAAGTGCTTTTTCCAACCAGAAATTCACTTTCTCCAAAGCGGCTCCGTACAGCCCACCTATTTTATATACGCGCTCGTATATGGCACCTGTCGAATCCTTGCATAATTGGCTGTTCAGTCCAATCCACAGGGGTTCATCCGTTGTATCTTTATGGGCGTCATACCACGCTTCGGCTTCGGCTTGTGTCACGCCTTCGCCGTAGTAATTACCTGCCGAATTAAGTACCAAATCAACGCCATCCTGTTGGGTAGTACGTTTGGGCATTACGGCAGGGTCAAACATGACGGGCAGGATGGCTGCATCGTATTGCACATTGGCTTGGGCACAAGCATTAACAAACCACTCTTGTGTGAACTCCGGCAGGAACTTGTCTTCGCTGTAATGATGATAAATACCGTTGGAGAACCAAACGCGTTTGAGGTATTTCTCAAAGAGGATAAACTCTTCGGTATTCTTCTCGTACGGATAATTGAGATAGAGTGCTTCCAAAGCACGGCGGATACGCAGGTTATACCGACCATTCTGGTCAAAGAGGATGTCCCGTCCTTGCAAAGCCGCTTCGGACAAATAGTACACCAACTCTTTCTGCTGAAGTGTCAGTTCATCAAATCCGGGCACTTCATAACGCAATATCTCCAAGTCGTAAAATTTATCCACGTTGTACGTAAATTTTTGTTCTTTGTTACAAGCGCACAAAACAACCGCCATGATTGTCAAAGCGCATAAACGATTGATTTTCATATTATTGTGTATTATTAGAAACGTTCCAAAACGGTTTGTACCAGTTCTTTGATACGCGGTTTGTAATCGGTTTTGGCTGCTTCCACTTTACGCTGTGCTATGACGCAGCAGACTGTCATGGCTTTATGTCCCATGTGGAGTGCCAAACCGGCGATACAACTTCCTTCCATTTCGTAGTTGGTGATTCGTTGACCCTCGTAACGGAAATCGGTTATTCGCTCGTTGATGTCGGGCACCGCCAATTCAACACGCAGGACACGTCCTTGCGGTCCGTAGAAACCGTTAGCGGCAATGGTGCAGCCACGCATCATATCGTTCTGTGCTATGCGATTAACCAATTCGGGGTTGGCAGCCACGACATAGGGGCGAGCGGCTTTTTCGGGATAGTGGATAAAATCAACCAATGCTTTTTCAAAGCCCACGTCGGCTATCTTGTCACGGTCTTTATAGAACGCTAACACGCCGTCAAAACCGATACTTTTTTGACTAACCAGGAATGTTCCCAAGGGAATATCTTCCTGCATACCGCCGCAGGTACCGATGCGAATTATCTCCAAAGAACGTTTTTGGGCTTTTTCCGTGCGAGTGGCGAAATCGATATTCGCCAACGCATCTATCTCGTTCATTACAATGTCGCAGTTATCCGTACCTATGCCTGTGGAGATACAGGAGACACGTTTGCCGTGATACTTACCCGTGATGGTGTGAAACTCTCGTGATTGGACATCACATTCTATGCTTCCTTCATCAAAGAAAGAAGCAACCATGTTAACTCGGTCCTGGTCACCGACAAGAATAATCTTGTCTGCCAAGAACTCCGGTTTGAGATGCAAATGAAATGCAGAGCCGTCCGCGTTGATAATCAACTGGGACGCAGGAAATGTTTTCATAGTATATACTTTTTATGCTTCTCCGCCACCAAATGACATAGGAATTGTCGATCCGGGAGCCGGAGAACCGGTTATTTGAATCTTACCAAATTGTTGTTCGTATTTGGAAATGTTATCTTGCAGAGCGAAGAGTAATTTCTTGGCATGCTCGGGAGTCAGGATAATACGCGATTTAACGTTTGCCTGCTGCAAACCGGGCATCATACGCACAAAATCTACTACAAATTCGGACGACGAGTGAGCGATAATAGCCAAGTTAGCGTATGTACCTTCCGCCATTTCCGGAGTCAGATTGATGTTCATTTTTTGTTCAGCCATAATATCTCTATTTTATGTGTTAATAATTATTACCAACGGGTATAATTGTGTCGTGATTGGGTGGCCAACAGCCATGCCGTCAGGACCGGAAGACATATATCATACCACAGGATAATCCATCCAAAACGTTTCTCACCTAACGTACGTGCCGCCTTGTTGATTATTCCCATTTGGGTAAAGAAGCGAATGAGGAACAATGCAGCAGCCACAATCTTCAACGGAAGAGATGCCCATACGAAACAGAGTATAACGGTCAAATACCACAACCCGCGTGTCATAGGTTCAATACCCAACATCGTGCGCGTACCGTATCTGTAATGGGGAGAAACGGACAAGTGACGGCGTTTCTGAATAATCCACTCTTTGAACGTTGGTTTAGGCACGGACCACGACAGGGAGTCCGGTGTACAAACGACTTGTGTGTTATTTTTCGTTGCTACCTTATTAACAAACAGGTCATCATCTCCGGACCGCATTTGCAGGAGTCCGGCAAAGCCATGTTGCTGCATAAACATGGACTTGCGGTACATAAGATTGCGCCCGACACCCATGTACGGATGTCCCGCCAAGGCTCTACCCAAATACTGCAAACCGTTGAAAAGGGTATCATAACGGATAATGCGATTTATCTTATCCGTAGTCGGGAAATAGGGGCTATAACCCAACACAATCTGCGTTTGGTCTGCATTCAAGAAGCCCTGCACCATGTTCTGTATCCATAGATTAGACTCCGGCACACAATCGGCATCGGTTAATAACAGGTATTCGTATTTAGACGCCTTAACAGCCAAGGTCAGCGCCAATTTCTTGCTGGACGTGACACGCGCTTCAACGGGCACAAAAGTGATATGCAGACGGGGATATTTCATTTTATACTCTTCCAAGACCGCTTGCGTTTGGTCTAACGAGCCGTCATTAACCACAATCACATCATATTCGGGATATTTCTGCTCCAACAAAGCATGCAAATAATTGGTCAGGTTCTGCTCCTCATTTCGGGCAGAAACGACGATAGACACGCCCGGCCATACGGATGGTTGAGGTGACGGATGTTTCTTCAAAAAGCGGTTTCGGCGCACAACGGCAGCCATATACCGAATGTAAAAATACATCTGATATACAAACAACACCCCCACGATACCGGCCACTATATATTCCCACAAGGGAAGGCCGGACCAGTTAAGTATGCTATCAACTATTTGATTAAACACTTTATTCATCATAAACCAATGCCACATTATCCACCCAAAGCGTGTTACCGTCATGTCCCGTGAAAGCCGGATAGCAGCCGGAAGAAATCATCAAAACCAAGTGAGTGGGTTGCTCGTCGCTATACCCCACTTCTTGCACGCGGACCATGTCGCCTTTGGCGTTTTTGGCTTTGAAAGTATGCTTATTCAGTCCTTCGTAATCCTTGTAATTAAGTTGTTCCGTTATATCGCCATATCTAAATGGGATACGATGGTTATTCACCCAATTAGGCACATCATTCCAAATACGCTCGTAGGCGGTAGCCACGCGGGTAGCATATATCTTGCCGTTCTCTTCCCAGCGATGCTGCAAATAAGCATAGACTTCGGCACAATCACGCCCCTGCATTTTTTTGACAATCCCAACACCTGTTGCACGCATGATGACATCGCTATCATCCACTTTGGCTTTATAATCCAACTGCACGGCAGCGGGGCGTTTGGTAAAGGGTCGTCCCATCTCGACCACGCTGTAGGGGTCGCTCGCACCCTTCAAAGGCACAGGCTCATAAGTGTAGCCAATAAAGATAGTGCCGGCAATCTGTACTTTTAGGTTAATTTTCAGCGCCTCCACCGTCTCAAGTTTGCAGTCCATACGGGCGCAATACCCATCTCCGCGACGCTCCGGACGTGTGGTACCGCTGGCTTTATCCATACCTAACACGCGGGCATAGGCGTTGCTGACAGACCACGGGTTGCCGGGTTTGGTGTAGTCAAACGCTTGCGTAGTACGAATGGTGTCTCGCGGACCAATCGCATAGATAGTAACCGTCTTGCCGGATAAAAATTTAGATTCCTGAATATATCGTGTCACCCACGAGTCCATATCTCCAAACGGAATCGGTTCAACACGTTCTGCACTATAAAGCACACCCACATTCAGGAGAAGAAATATGCCACATAACAAATGTTTTCTCATACCATTCTTAATTTGAGTACAAAAGTACAACAAAAATTTGATATACGCAAATAAAGAGGGCAATATAGTGATATTTTATATCAC
>JAGHSG010000148.1 GCA_018066005.1 Bacteroidales bacterium
CCGTGTTTCCTCTGCTCTTGGTATCGACGCAAAGCATTGCTGGACAAGGCGCAGGCGTTGGGCTGCAACAAGATAGCCCTGGGGCACCACCGCGATGATGTGCTGCAGACCTTGCTTATGAACCTTAACTACGAAGGGCGCTGCAGTTCCATCCCGCCTGTCCTGCCGTTGGACAAGATGCCTATCTCGTTCATTCGCCCATTGTGGGGAATAGATGAGCAAGATATAGCCACCTATGCCGAGATGCGTAATTACCAAAAACAGGTGCATTTGTGTCCGTTTGAGAAAGAGACGGCACGCACCACGATGGCGGAACTCTTATCCCAATTAGAAACCCTCAATCCCCACGTCCGCGAGTCCCTCATCCACAGTTTAACACGTTTAACCGATTAACCGATTCACCGATTCACCAATTAATTATATGCACGGCTTTTATACTATTTTATTGTTGTTGGCGTCCAATATTTTTATGACGCTTGCGTGGTACGGTCACCTCAAGATGGCTGAGTTTTCATGGTTTAAGGCGCTACCCCTAATCGGCGTTATTGTTATCAGTTGGGGCATTGCTTTCTTTGAGTATTGTTTGCAAGTGCCTGCCAACCGCATAGGTTTTGAAGGCAATGGCGGACCGTTCAACCTGATGCAACTCAAGGTGCTGCAAGAAGATATCACGTTGGTAGTCTTCGTGCTCTTCTCCGTCTTGGCGTTTAACTTGCAACTGCGCTGGAATCACGTCGTAGCCGCCATCTTCCTTATCTTGGCAGTCTATTTTGTGTTTAAGTGATTAGAGATTAGAGATTAAAGATTAGAGATGAAAGTACTGATTGCACCATTGAACTGGGGACTGGGGCATGCTACACGGTGTGCTGCGTTGGTGCGTCAGTATATGAACGAAGGGCATGAAGTCGTTTTGGGCGGTGACGGAGCCGGCCTGACGTGGTTGAAACGCTATTTCCCCACCTTGCGCTATGTCGAATTGGCACCTTTGGAACTGACTTACGGCAAAGGCAAAAGTCAAGTATGGGCTATGTTGCGCGCCCTGCCCAAGTTGATACGTTGGAGTTGGGAAGATGCTGCCCGACTGAATCAGATCCTGTCCCTTGAGCCGTTTGACTTAATCATCTCGGATAACCGTTTCGGTCTATACACACCTCGTGTGCGGTGTGTCTATATGACGCACCAACTGTGGATTCGCCTGCCGCGTTTCTGGCGGTGGCTTGAACCGCTCACCGCCCGCCTGCACGCACGTATCTATAATAAGTTTAACGAAGTGTGGGTGCCGGACTATGAAGAAAAAGGGTTGTCTGGCATATTGGGACACCCAAAATATGTACAAAGGAATCATGTACTACGTGCCAAGGTACGCTATATAGGTCCTTTATCCCGCTTCGGTACATATCAATTGCGCTCGGCGCAAACAACAATGGCGTCAGCCAACAACAATGGCGTTAGCCAACATCACTATCCCGTAGTGGCTCTCCTCTCCGGCTTGGAACCGCAACGGACTTTGTTGGAGCAACAGATAATGAGCGACTATGCCGACAAAGCGGAGCAGGTACTTATTGTGCGCGGATTGGTACAGGAACCCTTTACAACCCTTCAACGGGGCTCTATAACCCTTGTGCCGTGGTTAGGCGATGCCGAACTGGTATCCGCCTTACAAGGGGCAGACAAGATTATTTGCCGAAGCGGCTATTCCACCATTATGGATTTAGAAAAACTCGGCCTTCTTGCGAAAGCCGAGTTTATACCTACGCCCGGCCAACCCGAGCAGGAATATCTTGCTGAATACGTTTAACGATTCACCGATTCACCGGTTCACCGATTACCCCCTTTATGTACTCGTCCATGGCTTTGGCGGCTTTGCGGCCATCTGACATAGCGAGGATGACCGTGGCACCACCGCGAACTATATCACCACCGGCAAAGAGGGTGGGGATAGAACTCTGCATCGTATCTTCGCCCACGACAATCGTACCTTTTTTGCTAATCTCCAGTCCGCTGACCGAATTAGGAATGAGCGGGTTAGGCGATACACCTACGCTGACGATAACGAGATCGACAGGCAGCGTTACCGTCTTGCCCGGTACGGGTACGGGACTACGGCGACTCGACTCGTCCGGCTCGCCCAGTTCCATCACTTGCAGCACGGCTTCGCAGACGCGACCGTTCTCGTCGGCGTGGTATTCGATGGGGTTGTGCAGGGTCATAAACTCGATTCCTTCTTCTTTGGCGTGCCGCACCTCTTCAATACGTGCCGGCATCTCGTCTTCGCTGCGGCGGTAAATAATCATGGCACGCTCGGCACCGAGACGCTTGGCGGTTCGAACGGCATCCATAGCGGTGTTACCGCCACCTATGACGGCTACGTTCTTGCCATAGAGTAGGGGTGTGTCAGTCTGATTATTAGAAGCGTCCATCAGGTTAACGCGGGTCAAATACTCGTTGCAACTCATCACGCCGTTGAGGTTCTCTCCGGGTATGTTCATAAATCGTGGCAGTCCGGCACCCGACCCTACGAAGATGCCTGCAAAACCTTGTTCTTGCAAGTCTTCCATGGTCAGTGTCTTACCGATGATGGTATCTGTTTGGAAGGTTACACCCAAGCGACGCAAACCCTCTATCTCTTTATCTACGATACGGTTAGGCAGACGGAACTCAGGGATACCGTATTTGAGCACGCCGCCTATTTCGTGCAATGCTTCAAAGACCGTTACTTGATAACCGTATTTAGCCATATCTCCGGCAAAAGCCAACCCGGCAGGACCGCTACCCACCACGGCTATTTTAGCCGCAGGCGTTCTATTAGCAGCTTCGCTGCGTTCTATTAGGGCTTCGCCCGTTCTACTAGCCGCAGGCGTTCTATGAACGGTCTCGTTGCTGTTGTCAGCAACGAACCGTTCCAAGTATCCGATGGCTACCGGCTCATGTCCCATCTTGTGATGGATGCAGCGTGCCTCGCATTGTTTCTCTTGCGGACATACGCGGCCGCACACGGCGGGCAGGGTGGAAGACTGTGCAATCACTTGTGCTGCTCCGTTGATGTCGCCCTGCTCCACTTTCTTGATGAAAGCAGGAATCTGTATGTTGACGGGGCAACCTTCCACGCAAGTCGGTTTGGGGCAGTTAAGGCAACGGTGTGCTTCGGTGAGTGCTTGTTCAAACGTCAGTCCCTGATTGACTTCGGCATGAATACTGCGCACGCGCACCTCGGGTGCCAGTTCGTTCATCTTGACACGCGGTATAGCCACGCGGTCTTTGGGCTTGAGCTCACAATTCTTAATTCTTAATTCATAATTCTCCATCGCTTGAACTTCTTCGGACTTGTAGGAACGCAGACGGCTCATCATCTCGTCCCAATCTACCTGATGGGCATCAAACTCGGGACCATCTACACATACGAACTTGGTTTGTCCGCCTATTGTGACGCGGCATGCACCGCACATACCCGTGCCATCCACCATGATGGTGTTCAGGGATGCGTCGGTGGGGATGTTGTATTTGGCGGTGGTCAGCGACACAAATTTCATCATGATGGCAGGACCGATGGTAATACATTTATCCACCTGTTCGCGTTGAATAACCTGCTCCACGCCTACGGTAACCACACCCTGTTGACCCATACTGCCGTCATCGGTCATCACAATGACTTCATCCGACCATTGTGCCAGTTCGTCTTTCAGGATGATAAGGTCTTTATTTCGCGCTGCCAAGACGGTTATGACGCGGTTACCGGCTTTTTTCAACGCCTCGGCAATAGGCAGCATAGGAGCGGCTCCCACGCCTCCGCAAGCGCAAACCACGGTGCCGAAGTGCTCAATGTGTGTTGCCTTACCTAACGGACCTACTACGTCGTGCAGTTGTTGTCCGGCTTCCATCGCACATAATTTGGACGACGACACGCCGATGCGTTGTACCACGAGGGTTATCGTTCCTTGCTCCGTGTCGGCTGCGCTGATGGTCAGCGGCATACGCTCGGAATGCTCATCTACGCGTACGATAACGAAGTGTCCGGCTTTGCGGCTGCGGGCAATAAGCGGGGCTTCCACAACTATTTCGGCTACGTTCTCCGAAAAGAATCTCTTGGATATAATTGTATTCATAATACGAAAATTTGCTGCAAAGGTACACTTTTTTTTTGATATTTGCAAAAAAAGTTGTACTTTTGCACTCGAATATGAAAAAGGAACAATTTACCAGTCGGTTTGGTGTCATTATGGCAACGGCTGCCGGAGCGGTCGGTTTGGGCAATATATGGAAGTTTCCCTATATGCTCGGTCAGAATGGTGGAGCGGCTTTTTTGGTCGTGTACATCGTGTGTGTGCTGCTGTTCGGTCTGCCATTTATGTTGACGGAGTTCACGATAGGTAAACGCAGCGGTCAGTCCGTCCGCGGGGCCTATCATGTCCTGGCGGGGAATAAATACTGGAACGGCATCCCTATCCTGACGTGCCTCTCGGTGACGCTTATCATAGGCGTTTATTTAGTTATTACGGGCTGGTGCGTCAAGTATCTGCTGTTGTCTTTTTGGCCCTCTTTGCCGATGTTGAACGGTTGGACGGATATTCTTTGCAACGCCTTGGCGATACTGGTTTCTGTGGCTGTTGTGTGGC
>JAGHSG010000053.1 GCA_018066005.1 Bacteroidales bacterium
GATGAATTGCCTCAACCGTGGCTGTTGGAACACATCCGTGAGATTATCGGCAAGAAACCTTGGGTGGGCTTATTCAAATTACCACGCATCAATATATTGCAAGGTGAGAACGGGGACGTGGAAGAACGAGTAGCTTGGCCGGATTATCAAGGGCGCATCTATAAAAACACTCCGCGTATTTATTGGCGCCGTCCGTTGCATGAGCGCATTCACGGGCAGTGGTTCTATTGGCATCTGCCCAAACAAGATAACTACGCCATCCTGCATCTCAAGATGAAGCAACAAGATGCAGATAAATGGGCAAGTTGGCGTGAACATTACAAGAAATGACCATTGCATACTACATAGCGTCACCCACTTGGGGAGGAGGCGAGCAATATGTCTATAACTTGGCCCGCACGGTAAAAAAAGATTATGGCATCACGCCTATTTTTCTTTTTCCCGGCAACAGCGACCCAACTATGGTGTCTCGCTTTGAAGAGGTAGGTGCATGTCCCACCTTTCGCTATACCGGCAAAATATGGCGATTCAGTCCGTGGGCCGGCAAACAACTGGCACGGATATTAGACCAATACAAGGTAGATATACTGCATCTCAATTCGCGACAGAGTTATTTCCTCGGGGCTTGGGCCAAGAAAGCAACCAAGAAACCGCTGCGACTGATTGTATCGCAACACTTGGTACGACAAGCAAAAAATACTTGTCTGTGGCGTTGGGCATATAAACAAATAGACACGCTAATCTGCACCAGCGAATGCGTACAAAGACATTATTTGTACGGACTGCCTGCAACGGCTTTTAAGAACGTCGTATTGGTGCATAATAGCGTGCCTATGACGCAAAGCGAAATGCCTGCGACACCGCCAACCACCCCGCCGACCATCTTCTATCACGGCAGGATATGTCGGGAAAAAGGCGTGTTTGAATTGGTGAAGAGTTTAGAGCAAATACAAGACCTGTCTTTTCGTTTGGTACTGGCAGGCGGTGTAGATAAACACGACCAAAAAGCGTGGGACGATGTATTACAAACCAGTCCGATACGCGAGCGGATAGAGTGTTTGGGCTTCCGAACAGATATAAAGCAACTGATTCCACAATTTACCATCGGGGTTATTCCTACTATTGTGCCGGAAGCCGGCGGTCCTTTAGCATTGTTGGAAAATATGGCATTAGGGTTACCTACCGTCAGTTCCGATAACGGCTCTCAACCGGAGTTTATTCGCGACGGTAAGACCGGTATTTTATGTCCCCCCGGCGATATAGAAGCATGGAGTAATGCCCTTCGGCTATTGCTGACCAACCCGGAGAAAGCAGCCCAGATGGCAACACAAGCACACAACGATTTCTACCGGGAGTTCAGTTATGAACAATTCATCGGCAAGATGATTCAAATATATCAAACCAAATGAAAAACGCCTTTCATATCTATCAACATTATATAGGAATAGTTAATTATGTTCTTTTCCTATTGATGCTCATTAGCATACCCTTCCCCTCCATCTATTTAAAGACCTTATGGCCGATATGGTTGGTTAGTTGGGCATTGGAGTTCCGTTTTTTGCAGCCGGAGAATAAGCGTATTCATTCAGGATTATGGCCTATTGTAATAGGCATCGGTTTTCTTTTATGGTGTGCATTATCCATCTGTTGGTCCGACAATCCCTATCAGGGTTGGAAAGAAATAGAACGAAATTTATCCTTATTGGTCCTGCCCCTAATTGCCATCTACGGGGTCAACGAGCGCTATAAGATGCACACCATACAGACTGTACTTTTTGCCGTTTGCGTGGCTTCCGTATTGTTTTATATGCTCATCTATTACTTCTGTTCCATTATTGATATTCTGCAATACTACCCTTATTGTCATTGGTGGTCTATTATGGCGTACGGACCGATGGACAACCTTAAACATCATGGGTTTTATGGAATTGAATTATTTATTGCCTTGAGTTTCTCCGGCAGTTTATATACCTATTACAAGTCCGTTTATTCCAAAGCGAGTGCGCTATTAACCATCGGTATTGCGGATATTATTTTACTGTTCGGATGTTTCACATCGGGATCAAGAACAACCATCTTACTGATACCTATTTTTCTGTTTGTCGCCTTTCTGCTCAATTATCATAGTAAACATAAAGCGTGGATTATATCCGCGGTGCTTGGCATTATGGTTATAGGTGGCGGATTGCTGACCCAACTCCCCCGTATGCAAGAAGTTATACAAGGTACCCAAAAAGCTGTTACGGAGAATCAGATTGACGAACAGTCCGAGCCTCGTATTTATATTTACAAAACCATCCTGGCTAATTGGAAAGACTATGGTCTATTTGGCATGGGTATCGGGACTCCCCAATTCTATCTGCGAGCCAAGTACCAAGCAGACCCTGCGGCACCGGCTAAGGCGTTGCAGTTTGGTTGGCATCCGCACAATCAGTATTTCAATGCGTGGATGAGTATAGGTCCGATAGGTATGTTGGCCTTATTGGGCATTGTTATCTGCCTACCGCTTTTCTATCACGGCATCATAAAGCGACAGGCTATTTACCTATCGCTTAACTATGGTTGGGCTATGCTGACGGATATGATGATATCTTTTGCTCATCCGCTCTACACCCTATTTATCGTTTGGATTATTTTGGCTCTTGAAGAACGCGAAT
The DNA here is from genome assembly GCA_018066005.1 of Bacteroidales bacterium. Taxonomy (GTDB): domain Bacteria; phylum Bacteroidota; class Bacteroidia; order Bacteroidales; family Paludibacteraceae; genus Colicola. The sequence goes on from JAGHSG010000053.1 coordinate 2,658, forward strand.
TAAGTTCTTCGCCACTTGCTCGTCCGTAAAACGATTGGCTTGAACAGCCCCTTTAGCAACCATCTCTTGACGGAGGTGGTTGTTTGTTAATATCCTATTTAACTGCGCTCCTATCTCCTCTATATCCAACGGATTAGCATATAGAGCCGCTTCTCCGCCTGTTTCGGCAAAGCAACTGCCTGTAGAGGTCAATACGGGCGTTCCTACGCACATGGCTTCAAGAATAGGGATACCAAAACCCTCAAATATACTCGGATAGCACAACACTTCAGCACCTTTGTAAATAGAGGGAAAATCGGCAAAGGTTACTCCGTGCCGTAAGAGTAACGTTACACCTGATTGTTGCGCCAAAGCAGCCGCTTCGTCCGCGTACTTGCTATGTCCGCCGATGGCAACAAGAGGCAAATCTATCTTAGCCGCAGCCATGGCTTGAATAAGTTTTTTAAGATTCTTACGCGGTTCGATAGCCCCTACATCCAATAGGTAGTTCTCCGGCAAATCATATTTCTTTTTGACCTCGGCTATCTGCTCTGCCGAGACAGGTTGGCGGAAGATATTGCTGCACCCCTGATAAACGACCCGTATCTTGCTCTCATCGGCGTGGAAGAACTCTATCATATCGCGCTTGGTCTGCTCGGAGATAGCAATAATCGTGTCTGCCGCCTTGCAAGCAAAGCGTACTTTTTGCGTAAAGAGCCACCGATAGGTGGGACTGTATAGTTCGGGATAACGAATAAAAATAGCATCGTGCATCGTTACGACCGAACGCGCTTGGGAGCGACCGATGGTAAATGGCAGTTCACCCGACAAACCGTGGTAGATATCGCACGGCGGGATGTTCATAAAGGAGCGACTCAGTCCGCTCTTATCCATTAAGACGACCTCCCAATTGGGTGCATATTCCCGTATGAGGCGTACCACATCGCGACTGTAATTTCCTAAACCGCGGCTGTTGTGAAAATATCGTTTGGCATCAAAAACTATTCGCATGGTGTTGTCCATTTTTTATCTATTGCCATTAGGTTAACGCGGAGCATATTCATTCCAAAAGAGCGCATCTCGGCTGCTTGATCCGGCATGTCGGACAAGATATCCGTATCACACCCTATGCGGTATAAATGTTCCCGCTGACTATTGATACTGTAACAATAGAAATAGGTTGTATCAGCCACTCCAAGATGTTCGTTGCTGACAAAGAAGGAATAGGTTCGGTCGTTATTCAAAATATCCACGCCCAAACAGTTATTATCATACTCTATACCCATCAAACTCAACACCGTAGGCCAGATATCTATCTGCGATGTTGTCTTGGTAATCAGTTGGGGCTGTAAACCTGCACCAAAGATATAGAGAGGAATCGTGTTATAACTCAACACCATGTCATACGATGACGGCAAAGTTGTTCCATGGTCTGCCACCAATACAAACAACGTATTTTCTCCCCACTCTGTCTGTTGGGCAGCCGTTACAAATTGGCGCAGAGCGTCATCCGCAAAAGCGATAATCCGTTCGCTATCATCATCACCACGATCAATGTATTGCTGCGGTACGACAAAAGGTCCGTGATTACTAACTGTCAGAAAAGAGGCAAAGAAAGGTGTTGAGTCGGCACTTAACTCGTTCAATTTATTCAAGCCATATTCAAACATATACGCATCCGACACACCAAAATTATTGACTATTTTCTCGCGTGGATAGTCGTATAAAGAATAAATATCTTCTATGCTGTTATCCCTCCAGAAAGAGTTCATATTGTCGTATTGAGGATTACCCGTTATGAAACACATTGTACGATAACCTGCCTTTTGTAAATAATAGGGCAGTCCGGTGTATCGATCAGCATTAACGTCCATGATTGTTTTAGCAAAGTTAGGGACAAAGCCATAGTGTGTAGCCACTATGCCGTTATTGGTGTGAATTCCGGCAGAATAGCAGTGGCTGAAATAGATGCTACTATCGCGTAAGGAACGTAAGAAAGGAGTTAGCCATTGTCCCTCTCCCTTTCGTTCCAAATTAGCCGAAGTCATGGACTCCATAAAAATAAGTACCACGTTAGGGTGCCCTTCAACCAACGGAACAGGCGTAACGACACGAGTGACGGGGTGCAGACTGTCCGTTGCTGCAAGATGAAGCGTCTGTTGCACATAACTCAACGCTTCCTGCTCGTCTATGGCTGCCAGTTCTTTGGGGATACCAACCGTTCCGTAATCAGCACTCTTGATGATATTAATGAGCGGATTAACACCTAACTTATTATAGAACGGGTCATTGCAGAAATAGGCAAAACTGACTCGTAACGGATAACGCTGAAAACTGCCTCGCATACCACAAAAAACGGCTCCCCACAAGAGAATGCAGGTTGCTATGGCTACACCATATTTTTTATAGTTATTCATACGAGTGTCTTTTTATAGTATTTGCCGATAGCCTTTAAGGCACCAACATAAAGGGTTATCAGTATGAAAGTAATAATCAGAAATATCCAATTCACTTTATCTCCAAACACCATACCTGCCGTGTCACCCACAAAGCCAAACCACTCCGTAACGGATATATTCAGGTGGTTTTCAAAGAATGTATAATAGCGTGCATCCGCGACGCCGATAAAAAGCAGAACGGCATACACAATGCCCCAATACCACTCCATCCCCGAAACGGCTTTCTGCATCCAGGCACCATAGTAAGGTTTATTCAACAGACAAAGTGAAAAGACAGGTAGGAACACAATGGGTACTATCCCCATATAACAGGCAATCAGATTATCAAACTTAACCCCTATCAGCATAGCGGTCGGGAGTAACGTCCAATCTATCCCATCCGCCGGCATATTGGCCAATACCAAAATGATTCGGCATACTGTCATCGCCAATAGGCAGAGTATATGAACAGCCACCAAATAACCGATAACTTGATAAAAAGGTTTTAATTTCATAATTGTCCTATTATTTCCATAATCCGTTGCATCATACCCTTGGCAGTATGCTCCAATACATCGTTCGTCCCCATAAGTCGCTTATCTGCCTGTGCATCCAGTACAATGGTATCGTTCGGTATAATCAAGCCAAAGCCGTCATTAAAAGCATAGAAAGCAAATTCCTGCTGCGTCGTGTCCGCCACATTCTTTCCAAAAACAAAATCATCTGCCGGCAGTCCCATCTGGCATAATAACGTAGGAACCATATCTATCTGCGAGCCTAAACGAGTAATCTGTTTATGTTCACGTACAGCCCCTCCGGTCATTATGACAGGTATGCGGTAACGGGCAGGCATATAGTTTTGCGATTCCTGCGGATAAGGAAATCCGTGGTCAGCCAGCATGACAACCACCGTACTGTCCCATAAAGGACTTTGACGCAAGCTATCCACAAAAGCCCCTACACAACTGTCCGTATAAGCCACGGCATTCAGGTACGGATTTTCCAGATGATGATAAGGCACATCAAAGGGTTCGTGGCTGCTTAACGACAAGATGACATCCAGATGTTTATGCGTGTCCGTCCGTCGGATTATATCCTTTGCAGCACGTTGAAATACGATATGGTCGGGCACACCCCACTTACTTAACCTATCCGACGGCGCAAAATCGCGGTCTGCCACACGGTCTTCAAAGCCACCTTGCACCAAGAACGAACGCATATTGGTGAAGTCCTCGTCACCGCCATAGAAGAATTTTAATCGGTACCCTAATGGCAGGAGTGACTTGCCTAACTGCGGCAAGAATTGCGATTTATAGGGCGCCACCATAAGGGACGAAGTGGGTTGTCCCGGATAACCGCTCAAAACAGACACCACCCCCCGGTCGGTACGGTAACTATTGGCAAATATATTCGAGAAGAAAACACCTTCGTCTGCTATTTGACTTAACCGAGGCATAGCCCCGGCATCCATAGCATTCTTGGCAAAACTTTCCAAAATGAGTACAATGACATTCGGACGAGAAGTAGTCAACAAAACAGGTGCGCCACCTTGCTCAAAACGATTGTTAGGCAATAACCGCTCCACTTCGTTCCGGGCCTCCTCTGTGGACATATAGGTATATTTGGCGACATTAAAATCTCCGCTACCCAATGATTCCATGATGTTAAAGAGCGGATTAACAGCTGCCATGTTCAGCATTTGGTTATCCGAGAAATACACCCGCCCCGTGTTCATAGTGGAAGCGGTCACACTACCCCGCATCGGCAAGAAAAGGGCACCACTTATCAACAACATTCCCAAACAAGACAAAATCCGTCTCCCCACCGGTTCTTGCACCGTGTCATTCAAACTTCGTACATTGTTCTTTGTACATTGTACATATATCCACCACCAAAGGGCAAAGAGAATTGCGAAGCCAATCAGTCCCAAGACCCACACCCACCACGGGGCGCAAGCCAATGCTTCTCGGGGCGATGCCAAATAGGCAAAAATATCCTTACTCAAATGATACCCCCAACTGGGGAAGCAACCGTTATCGCCCAAGATGGTCCATAAACCGACCGTCAAACAAATAGCGGTTAATATATCCAAAAGACGTTTGGTAATTTTCTCCGGAATCCAAAAACTGATGCACAGAATCAATCCGACAGCCGCAGCCACATACGATGCCACACTGATGTCCAACGGCAGTCCGTGCCAAGGGACAAGCAACCAATCAACGGGCCTTATATCTCCCATCAGCGAGTACTGCCAAATCATAAAAAGGGGTTTCTGGACCACAAAGAACAGAATCCAGAAGACATACATTTTTATGAAGAGTATAAGGCGGGGGCGCATACGTTTAGCAGGTTGAGCAAGTTGAGCGTGTTTACCCAAACAGATTCTTGAAGAAGTTCTTCTTGTCGGCATTGCCGGGACGTATATTCTCGGAGTCTTGGAGTTTCTCAATCAGTTCTTTCTCGTCTTTATTGAGTCGCTCGGGGATATACACACCTACATTAATGAGTAAGTCCCCTGTTCCGTATTGGCGGGCGTATTGGTCAATCTCCGGCAGTCCTTTGCCACGCATACGCAACACTTTGCCGGGTTGTGTTCCCGGGGTGATGGTTATCTTGACATCTCCTGTCAACGTAGGTATCTTGACCTGTCCGCCCAAGATGGCCGTCGGCATGTCTAAGAGCAGGTTATAGACAAGGTCGGCTCCTTCGCGCACCAAGTTGGGATGTTCCTCTTCTTCCACCAAAACCAACAAGTCGCCGGGCACACCACCGTGGGGTGCAGCATTTCCTTTGCCTTGAATAGGTATCTGCATACCTCCGGCTACGCCTGCGGGAATCTTGATGGTTACTATCTCCTCGTCGCGCACGACGCCTTCGCCTTGGCAGTGGGTACATCTATTGCGAATAACTTTGCCCTCGCCGTGCCACGTAGGACATTCTTCCTGCACCTGCATCATGCCGAACATACTGCGTTGTGCGCGAACGACACGTCCCGAACCGTGACACGTCGGACACGTATCCCCTTCGCGTCCGTCAGCACTACCCGTTCCGCTACATTGTGGGCAAGATACGAGTTTACGCACCTTGATTTTCTTCTCGACACCCGTACTTATCTCTTCCAGGGTCAGGCGCACTTTAACACGCAAGTCCGTGCCTCGACGGACACGGCGACCGCCGCCACCGCCTCCAAAGAAGGACGAGAAGCCGCCTCCCATGCTGCCACCCATGCCCCAACTCTCGAACAAGTCGCCGAATTGCGAGAAGATATCTTCCATACTGAATCCGCCACCGCTGAATCCGCCTGCTCCACCCATTCCGGCGTGACCGAACTGGTCGTAGCGCTGACGCTTCTGCGGGTCAGACAACACTTCGTATGCTTCAGCCGCTTCCTTGAATTTTTCCTCGGCTTCTTTATCGCCCGGGTTCTTGTCGGGGTGATACTGGATAGCTTTCTTGCGATACGCTTTTTTTATGTCTTCGGCGCTGGCGGTCTTTTCGACCCCTAACACCTCATAGTAATCTCTTTTCTCTGCCATTACTCTAATCTCTAAACTTTAATCTCTACTCTACTCTCCTACTACAACTTTCGCGAAACGAATCACTTTCTCGCCCAGTTTATAACCTTTTTGGGTGCAGTCAATAACCTTACCTTTTTTGTCTTCTCCGGCAGCAAAGGTGGTGATTGCTTCGTGTTCGTCCGTGTTGAAGTCTTTGTCAGCGGTTTCAATAGCCGTTACTTTGTTGTCTGCCAGGAATTTGATGAACTTGTCATACACGAGTTGGGCACCTTCTTTGAGGGATGCCACATCGTCGAACTTATCCATCGCCGCCATCATACGTTCCCAGTCGTCTGCCAAAGGCAGCATATCCGTAAAGATACGCTCTCCTGCATTGTCCATAAGGTCCAATTTCTCTTTCTGGGTGCGACGACGATAGTTATCAAACTCTGCCATTTGGCGCAGTTTGATGTCCTCTAACTCTTCGTTCTTTGCCGTTAATTCCTGATTTTTCTGTTCCAGTTCTTGGACTTGCTGTTCCAAGACTGCCAATTTGTCATTTGATTCTTTATTTTTCTTTGCCATAATTCAATGTTTTTTGATTTTTCATCGTATGTTCGGACGCCGCCTTGCTGCGCAATTCCCCCGAAGGAGCGTCTGCGGCTTTATTAAAATGTACAAACTTTGTGCAAACGGCTACACCGTCCTATATCTGTTTTTGGGCTGATGTTTTTATGAGCAAACTCCTACTACACCAGGCCAAAAACATCTATATCGTAGAAGGCTCTACTTTTTGCACAATTTATTGTCCATTCCAAATTTTTCATCGCCCGTTCATCGTTCGTTCATCGTTCGCTTACTATATACCCTATTATCAACTACTATGCCAAAGGCATTTTTTCTGCCATTTTGTCATAATATATCCAGCACCTCTGCCAACGTTTTTACTTCGTAAGTGGCTTGTTGTTCGGCCGGGTGCGGTTTACCCCAAGTAACCCAAATCTGGTCTATTCCGGCATTGATAGCACCCTGAATATCCGAAGAGAAACTATCTCCAATCATGACAGCCTCGTCTCGGGTGACGCCGTTTAGCCGCAGCGCCTGTTCGTAAATACCCGGCTGGGGTTTGTTGATACCAACTTCCTCGCTAATGACAACATGTTGAAAACAGGACTTCAAACCGGAGGTTTCTATTTTATAATACTGCACTTCGCCAAAGCCGTTGCTGAGGATAGTGAGCGGATATTTCTTTGCCAAAGCGGTCACTACTTCTTGGGCAGAAGGCAGCAGGCAGAAATATTTGTTGGTCAGGTCCAAAAATTCAGTACCCATCTTGTCCGCCAATGCCACAAAAGGTTGGGGAGCAAAAGTCAAGTCCAACGCCTTCAACAAAGGATACAGGAAGCGCTCCCGATGAAGAAATTGTTTGGTTATCTCGCCATTCCCGTATTGCATCCACAGGGAGGTATTCTTCTCCTTGTAGGTTGTCAGGTAGTCCTCAAAGGTCGCATACCACTCGGACAAGTTATGCAGGTCGTATATATCCCGCAATGCCTTGTATTCCGCCCCTTCCCAATCACCGATGGTCTGGTCCCAGTCTATTAAAACGGCTTTATATTTAGAAGAGTGTGGGACCATCGTTGTTTAGGGGTGTTTTATGCAGATGACGGTAAGCCAACTCGGTGGCCTCGCGTCCGCGAGGGGTACGTTTGATGAAGCCCTCTTTGATAAGGAACGGTTCATAAACATCTTCAATCGTCCCGGCATCTTCACCCATCGCCGTTGCTATGTTGTTCACGCCAACCGGTCCGCCTTTGAATTTATCAATAATGGTCAGCAGCAGTTTGTTGTCTATATCGTCCAAGCCGAAGGTGTCTATATTGAGTGCTTCAAGGGCATATTGGGCTATCTCAAGGTCTATAAAGCCATTCCCTTTGACCTGTGCGAAGTCACGCACACGCCGCAGCAGGGCATTGGCAATACGAGGCGTACCGCGACTGCGTCGTGCTATTTCCCCGGCAGCATGACTGTCTATGGCGATGCCTAACAAATTGGCCGAACGCGCCACTATACCTGCCAAGATGTCTGCATCGTAGTATTCCAGGTGGCAGTTAATGCCAAAACGCGCCCGCAAGGGAGAAGTCAGCAGACCGCTTCGGGTTGTGGCACCTATGAGGGTAAAGTGGTTCAAGTCGATTTGGATGGTACGTGCCGAAGGTCCCTTATCAATCATTATGTCGATACGATAATCTTCCATGGCAGAGTACAGATATTCCTCCACAACAGGCGACAGACGGTGTATCTCGTCAATAAACAGCACATCGTTCTCCTCCAACGACGTGAGCAATCCGGCCAAGTCGCCGGGCTTGTCCAAGACAGGTCCCGAAGTAACTTTGAAGCCTACACCCAACTCATTGGCAATAATATTCGAGAGCGTTGTCTTACCCAATCCCGGAGGGCCAAAGAGCAGGACGTGGTCCAAACTCTCGTGACGCATTCGAGCGGCCTCAACGAATATCTTGAGGTTACTGACTATCTTGCTTTGACCGGCAAAATCATCAAATCGCAAAGGACGCAAGGCATTATCCTGCTCCTTTTCGGTCATTTCTTGTCGTATATCAAATTCTTGTTCCATTGTGAAAGAGTTGTTCCAAATCAGCTATATCCATTATAGGTTTATCAGCAACTATAGTGCCGTGGTTGAGCAGTAATACGCGGTCGCACATCTCACGTACCTCTTGCATGATGTGGGTAGATAGGATAACCGTGCATTGAGGATTCGTTGTGACGAGGTCTTTGATGAGCTGGCGTATCTCAATCAGTTGGTTGGGATCCAGACCGGTGGTCGGCTCATCCAAGATGAGTAACTCGGGATTCCCCATCAGGGCTTGCGCCAGACCGACACGCTGTTTATACCCCTTGCTTAACTCGCGGATATGTTTATTAGCCTCCGGCGTCAGTCCCACTCGCGCAATCAACTGCTCTATATCATCTTCGGCATGCATGAGGCGTTGCATCATTTGCAAGAACTCACGCACGTACATCTCCTCGTAAAGCGGGTTTTGCTCCGGCAGATAACCTATTAGGTCGGGTACTTGAACGATGGCAGCAGACGAATCGGCATTCCAGACTCCCACCAGAATCTTCATCAAAGTGGATTTACCGGCACCGTTAGGACCCAATAGTCCCACAATCTGTCCGGCAGGAATATCCACCTGAATATCTTTCAGAATATGCTGCTTGCCGATATGCTTATTCAAATTTGCTATACGAACATCCATACTTACCCAAAATAATATACAAAAGTATCGTTTTTTGCGCGTATACGCAAGCGTGCACGCGTTTTTTTCAAAAAAAAGGTGGAAATATTTGCACACATCATTTTTTTTTAGTAATTTTGTAGCCAAATTGAACCTATTTACAATTAACTCTATTATTAACCTATGAAAAAGTACTATTCTATTTGCCTTGTTGTGCTTGCCTTATTGCTGGTTATGCCCGCTATGGCAGCATCCAAGAAAAGTAAGTATTCAACGCTCACGAAGAAGTATCACGATGCTTCTTTGGAGCAAGTGTTAAACGACATTCAAGCCAAGACCGGCTATCAGTTATCCTACTATCCGGAGGACTTGGATTTGAATCAACGCGTCACGATGGATTTTAAAGACGCTCCTGCCAAAACCGTACTGAAAAAAGTTCTGGAAAAGGACAAGTACACTTTGACCAGTAAAAAAGGCGTCATTACCATCAACAAAGTTCCCGAACCGCCCGTTACTTACGAGCGCTCGGCTACAGAGCCCAGCGAGATTGTTGACGACAGTTTGAAAACGGTTCGTATCTATCAAGACACTACGTATTCTGTAGTTTGCCGTATGGAAACCCACGAATTGCCTGCCGGCGATTCCATTTATCCCGAACCAACCAGCAAGGGTCATTATATCCAGGCCTTCTTAGGTGCCGGTTACAGCCAAGTTGGTTACAAAGAGCCCGCAGGTATTAAAGACAAAGGCGGTATTGGCGGATTAGCACAAATTCAATACGCTTACTATTTCCATGAGAACTGGGGTATTACCGCCGGTTTAGGTTTTGAATTATACAGCAGCAAAGGTGTGATAAATAATACCTATGAATGGAAAGGCGACTATGATGAGACCGCTCAGAAATGGTCCGGTATTCCGGATTCCGAGAATGAGCGTTACTTCCACAACGTGAAAGCAAAAGACTGGACCGAGAAACAGTTGATGGGAATGGTTAATGTACCTATCAGCATCCAATGCCAATATCCGTTGAATGAAAAGAACTTACGTCTGTATGCCGACCTCGGTGTAAAGATTGGTATTCCTGTGATTAAAAACCAAGCCCTCAAATCGGGCGACATCCAACACATCGGTATTTACGACACTTGGGGCATGGTTATGCAGGAAGATAAAGGTAATTTAGGAAACGAACGTGATTTCTATACCGAGAGTGCAGGAGATTTCTCGTTGGATAAGAAGATGAAAGCCAAGACTGTTGCTGCCAGCGTTATTGCTGACCTCGGTGTAGCTATTCCTTTGACCAACCAAATCGACCTGATGGTTGGTGCATATTTTGACTACTGTCTGAACGACATCAAAGACGGAGATCAACAAGAGATGGGTTGGAAGCAACCTAATTTCGCATCTGACAAGTCTTACCGTGAGCATGCTTTTATGGCCGAATATCCCGGCATGGTAGATGCTTCATCTGCTCTGCGTCCTTGGCAAGTAGGTGTTAAAGTAGGTGTTCAATGGCACTATAAAGAGAAAGCCAAACCGGCTCCAAAGGAGTATGAACGTGTTCAAATATGCGACACCACCTTCACGTTGGCTCAACGCACAGATACAACGATGAAACCTCAAGTGGCCCGTAAGATTGTTCGTTTGATGCACAAAGCCGTTATCTGGTTTGACCTTGACAAATGGGAGCCCAAATTGGAGCCTGCTGATATCATTGATAAGATTGCTGCCATCCTGATTGAGAACCCCGAACAAAAGATTTTGGTTAACGGTCACGCTTCTGCCGAAGGTAATGCCGACCACAACCAAATGTTGTCTGATAAACGTGCCGAAGCAGTAGTTAACCTGCTGTTGGAGAAAGGCGTTAACGCCGAGCAAATCACCAGTAAGGGCTTCAGTTCACAAATCCAATATAAAGAGGATGTGGACAGCACCGATACAGAGAACACCGCTCGTCACCATAATATATCACTTGACCGTCGTGTTGAGATTATTCCTATTGTGGAAGATGGTACTGTTGTAGAGAGTTTAACCTCCGCTCCGGCAGAGAATGCAGAAGCTACCAAGGAAGACTAATCATCCCTCGTAGCACACTTAACAATCAGTTAACTATTAATTAAGGATTATTATGAAAAAAATATCAATAATCATGCTCTTGGCGGTATTGGCTATCATCCCCGCCAGAGCCAATACAATTCCTGCCGGTGCCACCATTTATTTGGACGCCAGTCAGGGTTGGTGCTGCCACACATCTTACCTCATTTATTTATCCGCTAAAGATTCCTCATACGTGATGAGTCCCGTAGAAGGTGTGGCTGGTGTGTATAAATTTGTTACCCGCTTTGAGACACAGGAGAATTTCCGTTTCTGCTATTCGGACAATGCCATTACCGAAACGCAAAAAGGTCCTGTCGGAACATTTACTCAACAGGATATTACCGGTTGGACAGCCACCCGTCCCTATTACATCATGGGCGACGGTATCGGCCGTTGGGATAAAACCGCTACTTCCAAAGGCGAGACGGCTTTCAAGAGTGTAGAAATCCGCACATCCACCGATTGCGTGGATTCCGTCTATTTTGCTACAGTCGTAGCCGAATGGGATGGTGCTCCCTGCAAAATAAAAGTTAGTGGAGATGTTGTTTCACCCGCTATGACGGTTACTCCGCAAGGCAAGAAAATGGACATCCAATTTGTAAACGGCAAAAAAGAAACTGCCGGTACGGAGCATAGCATCAAAGTGCAGTTGTACGCAGATAATAAAATGGAACAAATGGTAGATGAAAAAGATTTGATTTTTGCCGTACCTGAGATGATGTGCGAAGAAGAGCATGACTTGGGAACGATTTGTATTGACGAGCAGAAGCAAATCACCTTAAATGCCGGTGTAACCGGTGACCACTATTATTGGTACGAAGGTGAGAGCAAAACGCCTTTCTCGGAAGAAAAATCCGTTACTTTGAACACCTCCGATGGAGACCATGTGTATAAAGTAGAAACTTTCAAAACTATCTTGGAACCGGGTCGCGACCTGATGGCTAATGGTGGATTTGAGGATGGTACGAATGGATTTACCAGTGATTATAACCATGTAGTCAACACGCTCAATGATAATGAAAAAAGGACTGGAGAAGGAGAATACTATATGAAACCCGGAGCAATTCAAAATAACTTGTTTACTATTACCTCCAATCCTCATTCTCAATTTTGGCGTGACTACAAAGCAGTAACCCCTCACGGTGGTAACTATTTTGCTTTGTTTGATGCAGGTGCTAAAGGTTATGCTTGGCGCACCAATACCGACATCAATCCCAATTTGAAATTGATGAAGGACTCCGTTTATGGTTTCTCGTTCTGGGTAACCAGTCCTAATAAACCGGAATATTTCAACAAACCTGCCGTTCTACAATTTGTCATTTGTTGGAAAGATGCTGATGGTAATCTCCAACCCGAAGTAAACTTAGGACCTGCATACACAACAAAAAAAGAGGCAATCAATGTATTTACATGGGAACAAGTTACTGCTGACTGGAAAGCCCCCGTAGATGCCGAATGGGTACAGATTGGTGTGTATGACAAAAGTACAGACGGACAGGGTAACGACTTCTGTTTGGACGATATTATGTTCCAGAAAGTGGAGATGCGCACTACCAACATGGCAAAACGCGATGTTTATAAATACACGGGTAAGGATTGCTCTTGCGCCGGTATTCCTATGTACAGCAAATGGGGAGATGTAGTATTTGTAGATAATAGCAAAGGCGACTACGTAACTTATCAATGGTACTTGGAGAACGAAATAGTTGCCGGTGCTACCGAACAATATTATCGCTTCACACCAGACCAATTACAAAAAGAAATACATGTAGAAGTAGTTTGCAAAGATGGTTCTATTCTGTCTTCCTGTCCCTTGATGATAGGTGATATAACGAAAGGCGTAGAAAAAGATCCGTACATCGCTCCCGCAAAGAAAGTAGTCGGCAGACGTACTTATTGGGTAGGAGCATCTCTCCGCATTGAACAAACCATCTATGATGATGGTTCTACCAAGAACGATAAATATTTTGATTTGTAACCGGTCTCTATGGACGTATATTATATAGCGTACGCACACGTATAATATACTAATTAAGGTCTTACGAAACATTTTCTATATCATGAAACGAATTCTGATTGCATTATCTCTTCTGTGTGGGTTGGCATTTACCACCCGCGCAGAAGAACAATGGGATTATAATATCCCTGCCGGTACAACACTCTATCTGGACGTAACCCAATACTGGTGTTGTATGGAGTCGTATTTGATTTATACCTACGACGGTTGGTATGCCGTGATGACCCCCGTCCCCGGCAAACATGGTTTGTATCAATATACCTTGCACACCACCATCAACAACCCGGATATTCGTTTCATGGCTTGTGCCACCACGGTAGCCCCGGGTGTGTATAGCGGTTGGCCCGGTAACTTGTATGTCTATAAGAACGATAACGGCATCCCCGCTTGCGATCCGCGGGGCGGCAAAGTGTATGCCATCATCACCAGCCAAGATAAAGACAATTCAAAAGGTCGCTGGGACACCAAACCCACAGACGCCACCGGACAGGACGTACAACTGACCGAGGTAATGGCTATCCCTGCCAATACGGACTGTGTAGATAAGACTTTTGACATGGATATTACCGCCAAGTGGACCGGCATGGCTTGTAAGATAGGTATTGAAAGCACCCTGTTGAAGAAGAATATCGTTCGTAACAACATCCAAAGTCCTTATACCTATACCATTCCCGGATTAGATGGTACAATGGGTACACAATCGATTACCATCAAACTATTGGAATCCGACGGTGTTACGGTAGTAGATCAAAAAATCATCACCGTTACCCCACCCGATTTGGAGCATTGCGGTACAAAGCACGAACAGCAGAATGTCTGCTTGGATGATTTCCCCATTACCCTGCAAACATCCATCACGGGCGATGAGTATGAGTGGAGTCACGATGCCACTAATCACACCGACCACGCTACGTTTACCACCACTACGGCAGGTACAACACAGATTCTTGCTAAGGTATATAAACCCCACTTGGACGCCTCCGATAACCTGATGTTCAATGCTGACTTTGAGCAAGAGTTGAATTATGGAGAAGTGCCTCCCGGAATGGAGTCTGACTATACTCAGATACCCACTTTTGACCCCGAAGATGTGTATGCAAGCGGTGGTTATGGCGGTTGGAGCGGTGTGTATATGATTTCGCATAATGCCCAATATACATGGCGCAATTTCTTGAATTTAGATGCCCATGGAGGTAAATACTTCGCCTTGTTCGATGCCAATGAATCCGGTGATGCTTGGCGTGCAACATCTGCCAAGAACCCTGCTCTGAAAGTGGAAGCCGGTGAGCGGTATAAATTCTCCTGCTGGGCTGTTAATATCAACGATGCCGCCTACGGTGACGATGGTCACCCTGCCAAGTTGCAGTTCTATATTGCGTACGATGGCAACCCCAAAGTTAAATTGGGAGACGTATTCCCGCTGGATGGCAAACATGATTGGGTATATTACGAAGCACCCCTTTGGACGGCTCCCGTAACGACATCCAATGTAACGATTTCCGTAACGGATGAAGAATCGTATTACGGTGGCGGTAACGACTTCGGTTTGGATGATATTATGTTCCAAAAAATCACTTCGGAGAAATTGGTTCTTGCCTATACCGATACATTTGACATCAAAGCCCTTGACTGCTCGCAGTTCTATGATACCATTTGCTTGGGCGAGATATACGACAAGGATAATTTCTATTACGAGACCAAGCCCGAAGATGGCGGTAAAGAAGTACAAGTAACGAGCAAGACCGGTGAGTTTATCCTTAACTTGTTTGTTATTCAGCCGGCTGAGGTTACCCTGACTGCCCCCGAAGCCATTTGTAATTTCCAAGGAGGTACCATAGGTGTGGCCTATTCCGTTGTGAAAGGCGAACCTGTTTCTTATACCGTTGCCTTCTCTGACCCCTCTATTCCGGCTCAACCGAAGACCGCATGGACCGCAGACTCCTTATATATAAAGGTTAACAAGTTTATTGCAGAAGGCGATATAACCGCTACGGTGACTGTCATGGATAAATCCGGTCGTTGTTCTCAAGATGCCACCGTCACCCTTTCTTTCTTGGCTTGCAATGTTCTTCGCGACACCATCTGTCCGGGTGATATATATGATAAAGATACATTAGGAACGCATTTCCACTATGACTCCAAACCGGCAGATGCAGGTACTATCGTTCCTTTGATTGAAGGGAATGACCGCCTCTATCTGTATGTGATTCAACCTATTCAAGTATCTCTTAATGCCCCCACGGCTATCTGTAACTTTGCCGGAGGCACCATTCAGGTTCCCTATACACAACTGAAAGGTGAACCGCTGTCTTATACGGTGACTTTCTCCGCCGATTCCATTCCGGAGCAGGCAGTTACCTCATGGACCAAGGATGAACTCAGCATAAACATTCCTAAAGCCATTAGCAAGGGGCAGATAACGGCTACCCTGACTATCAACGAGCAATTCCAACGTTGTCCTTCCACAACAGATGTCAGATTATCATTTGTGGAGTGCAAAACGCTGAAAGATACAGCATGCCAAAACGAGCCGTTTGATGACGGTCAGTTCCATAGTGCATGTACCACTCCCGGTATTGAGAAACTGGTCAGTGGATATGACACCATGTACCTCAATGTCATTGAGCAAATCAAAATAGGTATAGATTGTCCGCCACGCTCGGTATGTGGCGAACCGCGCGACTTGACTTTGGATGCTACCTTCCAAAAGCAGGCAGGCGTACCCTACTCTTATACCATCACCTATTCCGCACCGGAAATGAAACCCGTAGAAGAGACTCGCTGGTCGTCTTCACCGATTAAGATTCTCGTTCCTGCAGCATTGGTTGATCATCCTGTAACAGCCACGCTGACGGTGTATGACCAAATCAAACGCTGTCCTCAGACATTCACTTTTACCGTATTGGTTAGTTTGAATGCAGGTGTTCCTATTTACCGCAAATGGGATAATGTGCTCTTCGTTAGCAACGAGAAAGATGAGTTTATTGCTTACCAATGGTATCGCGATAACCAGCCGATTTCGGGTGCTACCGAGCAAGCCCTATACACAGGCGTGGACAAGATGCAGGGGGATAATCATAGTTATTCGGTGATTGTAACCCGCTTGGATGGTTCCACCGTTCAATCTTGCGAGTTCTTCTTTGAACAGACAACTCCCAGTGCGCCCCTTAATCCGGGTGACCGCAAAGCGGTACAAGCCAGAAAAGTTATTTACCAAGTCGGTCCTGCCATGCAGATTATTGAAACGACCTACGAAGACGGTACCACTGACATTCAGAAAGTTATTGCCTTATGAAGAAAATAGTTATTCTTGTCTCAGCTCTTTTGTCGTTGATTACAGCGGCAAATGCCAGTCATTGGAAAACTTACAACGGCACCAGTTCACATTTTGAATTGACTGTTGGTGGTGGCTATACCGCATTGGGCTATCAATTTGATAATAACGTCCTTCCTACTTCTATGACGGTAAAAAATACCGGTTCATGGACGGTGAAAGGACATATTGGGTACCAATTCTTCTTCCTCAAATGGATGGGTATAGGCGTAGGTGCTAATTTCCAACGTTATGGTGGTGCCGCTCAATTGGACGGCAGCATGGTCTGGAATAAAGTGACCGATACGGATGGTGAGATGTATAATCACACCTTATCCCTGACTAAATGGAAACAGAAGGACCAGATATGGATGGTTGAGATACCGGTATCTCTATGCTTTGCCATCCCTGTCAATAACGTCTTCTTGACCCTTGAAGCAGGCGGGATGTACGGCATACCCGTTATTCACAACTACAAAGGTGACGGTACAACTCGGCACACCGGTTACTATGAGCCGTGGCATTTGCCGTTACATGACCAGCCGGATCACGGTTTCTATACCGAGAAAGGGTTCCACCCCGATGGAGATATTAAGACGAAGAGCGGCTTTGCCGTCTTCGGTAAGATAGGTGCTGCTATCCCCATGACAGACCACTTGCAACTGCTTGTTCAAGCGTACGGACATTATTATCTATCCTCTATCGTCAAAACAAGTAATGACCAAGCATTCGGTTTCCGTAATGACCGTGCAGGCATGCAGGAAGCACACTATTTCATGGAGGATTATAGCAGTTTATCTACGACCGGTCTTATCAAGAAAGATCCCAAACCATGGAATATAGGTGTAGAAATTGGTATTCGTCTTGTCTTCCCGCACCGCAGTACGCACTGCAACTGCCAATGGTGGGATAGCGGTCAGAATGTAGATTGGGCTAAGTAACCTGCAATCTGTTTCTGTTACCTGCAACCTGTTACCTGTAACCTGCAACCTAACAACAAGCCCCAAATTCCTCGCGGAATTTGGGGCTTTATTATGCAAAGATGCACCCTCTTATTGGAGGTTATGCATCTTTGTACCTACTGCGTTGTACCATACACCGTCTTGGACAATCATCAGATGTCCGTGGATGATGTACTTGCCATCAATGGAAGGTACAACTTCTTCCGAATTCTGACTGCCTTGTTTAGCTGCAATACGGCGGATATAGAAGCGGTCGTTCTCTTCGCTCTTGCCGGCTTCGAAACTATACGTAGCACCATTCTGCAATGCCGTATAGGTATCAGTCAGTTGGTCATACAGATACAGGTCGGTAGCATCCACATTGGAGATGGTGAAGGTATAAGGCAGACCCTTCATGCCCTTGAATGCCAATGGTACATTCTCCCAGTCATTCAAGGCGGCCACAGCCATATTACCATCTACGGTCTGAACACTAAGACTGACTTTGGTGTCATGACCTTGCATCTTTCTACCGTCCCAACCTTGGTCAAAGCCTTCTGTAAATGCCTCACCTTCCAACATATCCACAGCATCAGCCCAATAAGCATTCTCCACCATCAGGTGTAAGGTGCGAATACCATCTTCAGCAGCTGCTCTACGCGGAGCGCGTGCGCTCTCGGTACTCAAATTATAATTAACGTCATAAATCAGTTTCTTATAATCAAGCGAGAGATTGGTGGGGGATGTTGTATTGACTTGACCCTGACGGCGTACGAAGAAGCCCTGCATAGACGGAATGACTTGCAATGCGTCGCTCAGATAAGGAGCGGCATGAACGGGGATAGCGTTGTACTGACCATTCAATTTGGCTTGACCGGTCAACGACTCATTACCCTGCTGGTTACGCGCCTCTTTGAATGTTCCGGTGTTCATGATGTAAACGGTAGCGTCAGCGTCTTCAAAGTCGCTATTCTCCAAATCAGCAATACGGATAGGAGCGGTCCATGAGTTAGCGACAAAACAGAACATCGGATACTCACCTTGGTTGTTCAGGGGCAGACCGACATTTCTGGTTTGCGGGTCGCACAACAGGCCTTTATAGGTATAGGTTGTCTTCTCCTGTTGTGTCAAGCATATACCGTTGAACTGCGGTAGCGAATAAGTAGCATTACCTGTCCTCTCCTCCCAGTTACCACCTACTACCATGTTCGGCGTATCGCCCCATGTGTAGTACTGTGCATTAGGAGCTGTGTACCACGTAGCAGGTTTGGTATTATCCTTCAGCGGCATACCGATGTACTGCCACGTTGGTCTGTCTTTGTCGCCATCAAAAGCACGGCAGTAGAACTGTACCTCAGCAGGAACATTCGTATTCAGCTCGCTCATGACAAAGGTTCCCGTACCGTTCTCATTCGATTGAATCAATATATCACCATCGGTGGCATTAGTCAATGTACCTACTATGGTCAAGGCGCCTGTCGGCAATACGGTGATATCGTAGCCATCTGCCACGGTGAAGGTCAGATAATACGTCCTTGCCGATGTAATATCCACTTGGCAGGGAGCAGCAATCGTTGCGCTGTCTGTCTCATTGGGCAGACGGTTATAATCCGGCCACCAGTTCAGCGGGGCAGACCAAACGCCTGTACCATTGTTATCATCAAAGGTCAGATAATCAGGATGTGCTTTGATAATGTATGTCAAAACGGCACTCTTGAAGCAGCCTACTTCTTCCAATTCAACGGTAATCGTTGCCTCGCCTAATTCGGCAATCACTTGAACATGACCATTATTATCTACTGTAGCTACCGTCTCATCCGAAGAGGTGTACGTAATGGTCTTGTTGATAGAATGCAACTCATCCGAACGCTCTGCTGCGTAGGTATAAGTAGCACCTTTCTTGGTCGTGATCACGGCATCCGGTGTCTGCCCTACCCATCTCAAAGCAGTTTGAATCTCTGCTTCAGTAGCCGCAGCGCAACTTGCCATTGCTACGATTTGCTCATCCGTACAAGCCTTATAGGTCTCAGCCTCTGCATTGGCTGCCTGCATGGTTATATCGCCTGTGGCTGTACCTAATAGTGTTATCTTGACAGTGGTCGTATTACCGGATGTCGTCGGTGCTTCAGCCACCACATCTGTACCGGTAATAGTCAGCGTGGGAGCACCCGTTACGGCTGTAGCGGAAATCTCGTACCAACCACCGGCATAGAGCGGTTTAGTCAGACCTGCCTGTCCGTCAATAGTCCACGTTACCTCAGGACACTCCTTCATCTTAATGACATAAGACAAGGTGTCACCCTTGAAGCAGCCGGCATCTTCCAGAATAGCCATAATTGTGGTTTCCCCACTCTCTTCTTCATTCACCGTTACTACACCCGTAGTAGCATCTACAGTAGCCACGGTGGTGTTGGTGGATTCGTAATGAATGTCTTTGTTGATAGAATGGATAGCATCCGTACGCTCAATGGTGTACGTATAAGTTGCAGCCGGATTAGCATAGATGATGGCTTCCGGTGCCGTACCTACCCAAGCGGCAGTAGTCATCAACTCAGCCGGAGTGGTGGCAGGACAGTCGGATATATTGAACAGCAACGAATCCGGACACAGGATATAGGAGCCAACCTCTTTATTCTCGGCACGCAGTTTGATTTCACCGCTTGCTGTAGCGGACAAAGTAACCTTAATAGTGGTTACATCACCCATTGTAATGGTGTCGCTTAAGGTTATACCATTACCGGTAATATCAAATTTAGTCGGTGCTCCGGCATCGGTGGTGCAACCTAATATATACCAACCGCCGGCATACATAACGGCAGGTTGTGAAGCGGTAATCTTATTGCCGTCTATATACCATGTATAATAAGGACATTCGGTGGTAATCTGCACCTCATAACTGATAGATGCGCCCTTGAAGCAACCTATATCTTCCAGCGTAGCGGTAATGATGGCTTTACCCTTATCACCATTGATAGTAACTTTACCGGTGGTAGCATCCACGGTAGCAAAGTTAGCGTCACCGTCCGTTACTTCGCACGAATAGGTAACGACGCTATTATACGAATGAATACCATCGTTGTTGTCACGCTGTGCCGTAAAGGTCAGTTCTTGTCCCTGCTCTACTTCAATAGGACTAACGGGAGCCGTGCCTGTCCATATAACCTTGGTCTGCAACTCGGCAGGTGTCGGAGTAGGACAGTCAGCAATGGTAATCATGGTATCCTTCGGACACACTTTATAGGTAGCATTGGCGAAGTTCTCGGCAGAGAATGTGATGTCACCTGTAGCCGTAGCGTCCAGATAAATCTTGAATGTAGTTACATCACCTGTCGTAATGGGTGTACCTATCATAGACACGCCTGTACCGCTGACACTTATCTTGCTCTCATCGGGGGCACCGGCTTGTGTGGTGCAACCTATCTCGTACCAACCGCCTGCATACATAGGTTTATCGGCTTGACCGTCAATAGTCCATGTGTATTCAGGACAAACACGAATGATACGAACTACATAACTCAACTCAGCACCATCAAAGCAACCAACGCCTTCCAAAGAAGCCGTAATCGTGGCTTCACCTTCGTCGCCAACAATAGTAACTTGACCCGTTGTAGGATCTACGGTAGCAAAGGATGGGTTATTGGATTCGTATGTAATCTTTTCATTGATGGAATGGAGTGTATCCTTTCTTTCAATAGTATAGGTATACGTACCGCCCTTCGTAACATCTACGGTATCGGCAGGTGCAGTACCTTTCCATTTAACTTCGGTAGCAAAGGTTACAACAGGTTTGGTGATGGTGTAGCCCTTGTAATAGAACACAGGACTACCTGTCTCACCGGCCGTCTTACCACATACCATACGCGGTTTAGGAATATTCGGATTACTGAACAAACCGGATGCCTCCCAGTTACGTACGTGCAATGTATAAGCGGTGTGATTGGTCTTAAACTCGGCATCCGTACCGGTAAAGCCATTGGCGCAAACAATAGCGGTATCATTGTTGTACTCATACAATACCCATTTATAATCTTTCTTGGCATTATCCGATGTAGGCAGGGTGCTATTCAACAATGCTTCTGCATATTCCCAATCACCACCTTGATTACCATGCACAGAACCACGATAAACATACTTCAGCGTCTTCACGTTCTGCATGTAGAACACATTTTGTCCTGCAATCTGTTCGCCGGTTGGAATGATATACCATTGGTCTAAACCATCGCTATGTTCAATATCCGCCTCCAGCACGCCTTCATTATCACGCAGGAAGACAGGTGCGCCATCATGAATCCAATATTGTGGCCACTCCTCTCCGGGTTTGTTATAGTTGAACCACTCAATCTTGCGGCTCTCTACACCCGAAGTAGTACACTCGCTGATAGTCAGTTTCTGTACATCCGAGCAACTCAATCCTGCACCTGTAGTCAGTGAAGCAGTGAAAGTAATATCCGTTTTCGGTTGTGCCTCGCCGGTCAGAATCACTTTAATGGTTGTGGTGTTGCCGGTCTTGGAAACAGCTTCGGTCTTAACTCCCGTTCCTGAAACAGTGATTTCCGGCGCACCATCTTCGGTGGTACAACTTACCAAGTACCAACCACCCGGGTACATCTTGTCTTTCTCCCAATCGGCAGCCGTGCCATCGGTCATCCATGTGAATTCAGGGCAGCCTTTGACATGAATTTCGTATGTCTTATCGGCACCGTCAAAGCAGCCTGCATCTTCCAATGTAGCGGTGATAGTGGTTGTTCCGGGACCCTTGACAATCACTTTGCCATTTGCATCCACGGTAGCCACCTCTTCGTTGGAAGAAGTATATGTAATGGCAGCATTGATTGAATGCACTTCGTCGGTACGTTTGATAGCGTATGTCATCTCATCGCCTATGGACGCCTCTACTTTGGCTTCGGGAGCCGTGCCATTCCAATCCACGGTTGTGGTGAAATGTGTTTCCGGACACTGACTGACTGTTACGGATTGTTCATCTTTACAATCCAATCCGCTAGCCTTAAAGGTGGCTTTGAAAGCCATATCACCTGTAGCCGTACCGGACAGAATAACCTTCATCGTGGTGGTGTTATCTTTCTTTGTTGCCGTCTCGGTCGTTACACCGGTGCCGGTAACGGTAATCGTGGGCGCACCATCTTCACTGGTACAACTTACCATATACCAACCACCCGGGTACATCTTGGTTTCCAGACCTTCGGTACCATCTATAGCCCATGTGAAGTCCGAGCAACCTTTTACTTTAACTTGATACGTAATCGTGTCACCATCAAAGCAACCCACATCTTCCAGTTTAGCGGTGATAGTCACCGTACCGCTTGCCACAGCTGTAACCGTACCGGTGGTAGCGTCCACGGTAGCGATGCTTGGGTCAGAAGAAGTATAAGTAAAGGTTTGGTTTATCGAATGAATAGCATCCGTGCGTTTGCCTGTATAAGTGCATGTACCGCCTGCTGATAATTCAACAGGTGATACAGGAGCCGTGCCGTTCCAACCTATGGTTGTTTGGATATGCTCAGGTGCCTCATAAACCTCTTTGAGTTGCCAGTTATTGGTGTTGTAGGGGTCATTTTCCATGCGCATCTCGCTACTACCCGAATAATTAGTCAATTCACCTACTTTCATTTCGGGGTCACAAATGCGTAACTCATACTTAGGTTCGTTTCCGCCTTTGCAGTATTTATCTGCCCAACCGCGGTTATGTAGTGCAAATGAGTTTTGCCAGTTACCTGTCCAACCGGCTACATTCATTAGGTAGATATACCGTTTGTCTCCTCCTTCACGGTGGAAGAACCACTTATAGTCCGCTGTCATACCGTTTACGGCAGACGTCAGCGGCTCTGCAAAGTCTATATTGTCATTTTTAGTATCCTGTACGGGTCCACGATAGAGGTACTCACCTGTACCGACGTTGCGCAAATAAAACACATCGTTGCCATTTACTTGCTCACCGGTTGAAATAGGTTGCCACATGTCTGTTTTATCGGTCACGGCAGTTCCTAAGATAACCTTGCCATCGTCGGCAATTACATATTTGCCGTTGCCGTTAAACCCTTGCATCGTATATGCCAAGCCATTTTCGCAGTTACCAACAGGTATTTCATGAATATCATCGCAAGACTTAAAAGCAGTCGTTGCTTCGTGCGTAGCTTTGAAGGTTATCTTATCTGTTTTTTGTGCATCGCCTAAAACAGTTACACGCATAGATACCGTCTTACCGCTGGTCGTTTGTGTACCAACTTGGATATTATTGCCGGTAATAGTTACCGTTGGTGCACCGGATTCGCAAGTACACGTGATATCATAATATCCACCCGGGTATAAAGGAGTATCCAGTCCCTCTACACCATCAATAGTCCATGTATATTTAGGACAGGGGTTCTGCACAATCACCTGCGCATAGGTGGTATAAACGCCATCGGGACAGTTATCGGTAGTGATGAAGCAGTAATAGGTATAATCCGAACCATCCACACTGGTATTGGGGTGGCAAGTCTTGGATGTACCGCCTTGACCGGTATATTTAACTGCCGTACTTTCACCTTTGGAGGTCTCGTAGTAATACCACTGATACTTCACGCCGGTCAAATTACCACTCTTTTCCTTAGCCACCAAAACGGTATCTTTTCCTACAGGAACGGTCTGCGTCTTAGGATCCAATGGGAAAAAGAACGGGCAGCATTGGTCATCATTCACGCTACATGGTGCCGAATAACCTTTACTGACTACATAGTGGTCTTTATCATAGAAGATATATGTACCCGGAGTTTGTTCCTCAGTAGTGAACTCGGCACCGGTTTTTGTTCCCGTATAAGGAGCAAACACAAAGAACGGCTCATTATCTTTGGCACTATACCATTCATCTTTATAACTCCACACACTGCCTTTTTGATAGTCCGCACTCGGGGTAATAGGAAAGCAACGGTCACTGAACAAAGTAGCCGACTCAAAGATACGAGTATATATCTTCGTCTGTGCCCCGATAGCCGGAGTGGGGTTATTGCCACCATTCTTCATTTCGAATTGGGCAAAATTGTACATGGCACCATATATATTATCGCGTATGTGCCACAAACGTGCTCTGTTATCCGTGTATTCGTTACCACGGTCGTTAAGGAACGTGTTCAAACTGACAACGGTATTATCCACCGGGTAATTTACGCCACCTGCAGATTGGGCATTCTTTACCCAACTCTCGTATGGCGTGCCGGTCAAGTCAATAGCAAGAACGAACGTCTCGTCATACTCCATGCCGTTGGACTCAGCCCACGTGTTTTTCTCACAGTCCCACTTAACGATGTAATAACCATCTTTACCTACCGGTTGGTTAGGCAAACGATGTTCTCCCGCCATGACGGAACTACCTGCGAGCAGCCCCACCAGAGCCAGTCGCAAAAATAAATTTTTCTTCATACGCATTAGAATGGATGATAACCTGGTTTATTACTTACTCGTTGGGGCGCAAAGCCCGGTTCTGCTTGCGGACTGGTAGCCAGACCCATCAAGAG